>CALKWG010000540.1 GCA_938004315.1 uncultured Spirochaetaceae bacterium | reverse complement strand
AGATCGTATTCGGTGACTGGAGTTCAGACGTGTGCTCTTCCGATCTGCGGCAGGCTTCGCCGGGTTCCTTCCAAACGGCCCGGTCGCGGGCGGCGTCGTGCCGTAGCCAAGGTCGCCGGCCGGCTTCTCGGCAGGCGCCTGGCTGTCCTCGCGCTTGCCGCCAAGAAGCTGGACGGTCTGCGCGTTAATCTTGACCTTCTGCCGCTGCTGTCCGTCCTTTTCCCACTTTTCTATCCTTGCCGAGCCCTGAACGGCAATCTGCTTGCCCTTGGTCATGTACTGCACCAGGCTTTCGCCCAGCTTGCCCCAAAGCTCGACGCTCCAAAAGCTCGGCTCTTCGCCCCATTGGTCGCCCTGCTTGACGCGCGCGCTTGTCGCCACGTCAAAAGCCGTTACGGCGTTTCCGTTCGGCGTGTACTTTAGCTCCGCGTCTCGCGTAAGCCGGCCGATAACCACGATTGAAACCATGTCCGTTGACACTGCTTTATTCCTTCCTGTAACTGCAAGCCTTGGCGCTGCCAAGCGGGCTTACCGAGTGCTGCGCCGTGAGCTTCCCAGGCGCGTATCGCCGACAGCCGGCGCATAGTTTAGACGATTCGACGCCGCGGCACAAGACGCCGGAGCCGATCGCCGGGCCGTCTAGGCCCTCGGGCTTATACCTTGCGGCCATACTTGGCCCCCTCAATAGCTTCGCGCAGGCTTCCGGCAAGCTCCCAGTAGCCGCCGCGCTTGACCCACCAAACGCCTTTGAATCGCTTTATTGCCATGTCTAGCCCCTTTCATTGTGCAATACTATAATGGTATCGGAACGGCTATGTCAATAATGAAATAAAAGTATTGACATGATGCGCCGGGCGTAGTACCATATTATCAGGCTGACAAGCCGGAAGGGGTGTAATATGAGCATATACAGGAACTACGACGAGCCGCCGGACGACGGCTACCTAGACGACGAGGCCCGCGCGGCTGCCGAAGAGGCCCGCGATTACTGGGACGACGTAGCGCTTTGCGCGGAGAAGGGGGACTAGATGAGCGAATATACGCCGGAGCCGTGGGAGCTTGGAGAGGTCGGCGACAAAATAAGGCACCTTTGCCCGGCCAAGGATGGAACCAGCATTTTGACCGTTGCCCTCGAATACGATAACGACGATTGGGAGCCGACCTACTTTGGAGCAGTTTACAGACGCGAAGACGCCCGCCGCATCGTCGCTTGCGTCAATGCGTGCGCGGGGATGGATGATCCGGTGGCCGAGATCGCCAAGCTCCGGGCCGAGCGGGAGGAGCTAAAAGAAATAGCAAAAAGGCTACTGCGATGGAATGACTACGCTGGCGGCGAACCGTTATCAAGAATAGCCAAGGCGTTCCGCGCTGCCCTGGCCGAGAAGGGGGAGTAGGATGGACGAAAAGTTAAAACCGTGTCCGTTTTGCGGAGGCGATGCGTATTTCGACAAGGACGACGAGTCTGGATGGCAGTGGATAGAGTGTGGTAGGTGTCATGTCGCCACCAGTCAGCGCGCTTCCTTAATGGAGGACTGCAAGCCCTTATTAGCGGAAGCGTGGAATTCTCGCACCACCATCGATCCCGACGCCATCCGCGCCGAAGCTCGGGCCGAGGCGTGCGGAATAATAGGCGAGCTTATGAGCTATGACTGCTTTGAGGCATATCCCCCGTATGTTCGAGGGCGAGTCGAGGAGTTCATAGAAGTCGTAGGGCGTGCAGACGCCGCCATCCTCGCCGACGAGCCGAAGGAGGAGCGCGGGGCGGAGGTAGGGGACATCGTAACATGGACTAATTCGCATGGCGCTCGGATGATCGGCATATTCGGGCGCGAGATTACGCAGGGCGATGCCATCATCCTTATGCGCCGCGCCGAGGTCGAGGCTATCATATCAAGGGGCGGCGCATGAATCCTAAACCTATAGCAATACTATGCGAAGAAATATTAAGTATGCTAAAATACTGCCCTGTTACCGGCATTTTTATTTGGATAGGCGGGGGGCCAAAGAACAATAGGATTGATAAGATTGCTGGGAGAATTGATAGGACTGGTTATGTAAGAATACAGATAGATGGGGTGGATTATCCGGCGCATAGGCTTGCGTGGTTTATGTTTTATGGCACGGAGCCGATTGGCATGATAGATCACATAAACGGCCAGAGAGCTGATAATAGAATCTGTAATTTGAGATTATCTAATTGCAGAGCTAATGGTAAAAATAGGGCTGAACATAGGGATGGTAAATTGCCCGGTACATCACGAGAGCCAAGGTGCATTTCAAAGTGGCGAGCCAGGATTAAGGTCGATGGTAAAACCAGGTATTTAGGCTTGTTCGATTCCGAGCAGGAGGCGCACTTAGCATATCTGGCCGCCGAGCGCCGCATCGAGGAGGCCCGCCCATGACCCCTGCCGAATGGGCCAAGCGCCCCGCCGAGCCGATGCCGATAATCTGCCCGACCGCTTCCGCGCAGGCTATGCGGGCCGCTGGCTTGCCCGAGCCCGACACGCCGGCCTGGATGCTGATTATGTCGCCGGACCGGCCCAAGACGCTTCACCGCGACAGCGACGACTATATGGGTCGAAGCGACGCAGAATACGACGAAATGAAAGCCAGGCGCGCCGCGCAAGTCGAGGCTACGGCAAAACGCCGAGAAGCCGAAGCGCACGCCAGGGCCGAGGCGCGCAAGGAACGCGAAGCGATGGAACGAAAGTTACGCGAGGCGCGGGCTGTCGCGAATAAGGCCAAAGGGCGGCCGAAGAAGGGGTACAAGTATACTTATTTGGTGGACGTGTAAGGCTGCCCCCGCGCGGGTTTGAACCGCAAGCCCCGGCCCTTGTTACAGGTGGCAATGCCTGGCAGGGGGCGGGGTAGATCGGAAGAGCGTCGTGTAGGGAAAGAGTGTAGATCTCGGTGGT
>CALKWG010000539.1 GCA_938004315.1 uncultured Spirochaetaceae bacterium | reverse complement strand
AGTCTCGGACCGCAACGTTCGACTCCCGGGAGTGAATGAGCCCCTAGGGGAGTCGACCTTCCGCTCGCGATCGTCCTGATCGCTCGCTCCAGGCCGGGGCTCGCCCTGACGGCGCCGTCCTTGGCGCTTTTCCGTCGCTACCGCGACGCGTTACCGTTTCGGGCGGGGGCAGGCCCCCGCACCCCTGCGGTCCTGCGAGTCTCGGACCGCAACGTTCGACTCCCCTAGGGGCTTATAAAAAAACAGCGGCGCCGCATGGCGGCACCGCTGTTTTTTAGCCCCTAGGGGAGTCGAACCCCTCTTTAAAGATTGAGAATCTTTTGTCCTAACCGATAGACGAAGGGGCCATCGGAAAGTTCCCCAGGGAGGATTCGAACCCCCACAAGCAGATCCAGAGTCTGCCGTGCTACCATTACACAACCGGGGAATGCTCTCAACGGAGCGCACTATAGCGAAATGGCCGCGCTTATGTCAAGTACGGCGGGGCTTAGGGCCGCTGAGAGCGCTAGGCGTTGATCGTCCGCCCGGGCGCCCGGCCTACAGCGGCGCTCGGTATTCGACCCAGCGTACGCGGCCGGCCAAGACGGCTTCCTTCAAGGCCCGCTCGGCGCTCGATAGGCGCGACTCGCCCGACTTCACCTCGATGAATAACACCTCGGACGGGCGACCGGCGGCGGCGCCGGGGAAGGCGACGAAGTCGATGGGCTTCCCGATAAAGCGGGCGTCGGCAGGGTCGCAGGGGAAACCCGGTAAGAAGGGGGCTAGTTGCTCGCCGATCTGTCCGGTCAGGACGGCCCGAGAACGTTTAACTGCGTCGTCGCGGGCGCTGCGCTCAAGGCCCCGCCCCTCTCGCTCGGCTTCTAGGCGGCCTGCGCGGCGGCCTAAGCGTAAGCCGAGGGCTAAGGCCGCGGCCAAGGCCAGGATGGCGACGATGAAGAAGGCGACGGCGAGGGCGGCGAGCCTCGGGTCGTCCGCGATGACGTGCGCGTAGGCGGGCATGGCGAAACCTCGTTATAATGGCGTGGCCGCATTGTCGCCGCCCGGCGAAGCGCGGTCAAGGGAGCCCTCGAGCATGGACACGAACAACGAACGCCTCGATACGGCGGGACTCGGCGAAGCGGAGCTCGGCGCGCGGCTGGCCGAAGCCGCCGCCCTCCTCGCCTCATCGCGGCATACCATAGCATTCACCGGGGCCGGCGTCTCGGCCGAGTCTGGCGTCCCGACCTTCAGGGGTACAGGCGGTATCTGGGAGCGCTACGACGAACGCCACCTGGAGATCGGCTACTTCAAGCGCGAGCCGGAACGAGCCTGGCCGACCATCAAATCCCTCTTCTATGAGTTCAGCGCGCCGGCCGAGCCCAATGACGCCCATAAGATCCTGGCCGCCTGGGAACGCCGTGGCCGCCTCGACCTGATCGTGACTCAGAACATCGACGGCCTCCACGCCCTAGCCGGCAGCGTACGGGTGGCCGAATTCCACGGCTCGACCCGCGGCTTAGTCTGCCTGCGTTGCGGCGGGCGCAGCGAGGCCTCGGCCGAGCTCCTCGAGCGCCTGCCGCCCCGTTGCGGCTGCGGAGGCATCTACAAGCCCGACTTCGTCTTCTTCGGCGAGGGCATACCCGAGGACGCGTACCGCGCTAGCTTCGAAGCCGCCGAGCGCGCCGAGCTCTGCCTGGTCATAGGCTCGACGGGGACGGTCTACCCCGCGGCCTCCATCCCGCGCCGGGTCAAGGCGCGCGGCGGCGCCGTCATCGATATCAATCCGGAGCCCAGCGCCTACGCCGACGGCACGGCCGATATCTGGCTGCCGATGGGCGCCGCCGAGGCCATGCGCGAGCTTGACCGCCTCATCATGCAGGCCCTCGGGCCGGGGGCAGGTCGATGAGCCCCGGTCCGCGCGGCACGCTCCGGATCCTCATGCTCGCCCAAGCCGCCGGCGAAGGCTCGCGCGCCGCGCCCTACGGCGCGGCCTGCGTAGCCGCCGGGGTCAAGGCCGCTTTGGGCGCGGCCGTCGAGCTCTCGATACTGAACGCGATGCCCGAAGACGACCCGGCGGCGCTCGCCGCTGCCTTGGCAGGCGGCCGCCCCGCGCCTCATATCCTGGGCTTGTCCCTCTACGTATGGAACGCCGACGCGCTCCTCAAGGCCGCGGCGGCGCTCAAGCGGCGCTGGCCCGGCCTCGTCGTGGTCGCCGGCGGCCCCGACGCGAGCGCCCGCGGCGAAGCCCTCGTAGGCGGCGACTCGCCCGTAGACCTCGTCGTGCGGGGCGAAGGCGAGGCGGCCATGGCGGCGCTCTGCGAGGAAGCTGTCGCCGCGATCGCTAACGGGCGATCCCTCGCCGAGGTCCTCCTGACCGCCGGTAGCCCGCGCGTCATCTCGCGGCCGCTTGAAAGCCTGGATGCCCTGCCCTCCCCTTGGCTAGACGGCACCCTCGACCCGGCAGACTGCGGCGGCGGCGCGCTCGAGCTAACCCGCGGCTGCCCCTATCGCTGCGCCTTCTGCTACGAATCCAAGGGGGACTGCAGGCTCAGGCGCTTCCCGCTCGAACGGGCGCGCGCCGAGCTTAAGCGCTTCAAGGCCGCCGGGGTCGACGAGGTCTTCGTGCTCGACCCGACCTTCAACGCCGGCCCCGAGCGCATGGAGGCGGCCGTGAAGGAGTTGGAGCGCGCAGGGCTCCGCTATTTCATCGAACTCCGCGGCGAGCTCGTTACCGGACGCCAAGCCGCCCTCCTCTCCCGCCTAGACTGCGTCGTCCAGCTAGGGCTGCAGAGCGCCGATCCGGCGGTCCTAAAGCTGCTCGGCCGCGATTTCGACGCCAAGCGCTTCGCCGCCGGCGTCCGGACCCTGGAGGAGCGCGGCATACTCTACGGCCTCGACCTGATCTACGGCCTCCCGCGCGATAGCCTTTCCGGCTTCAAGGCGAGCCTGGACTACGCGATAGGCCTGGGGCCGAACCATCTGGATATATTCCGCCTAGCCGTCCTACCAGGCACGGCTCTGGCGGATAGCGCCGAGGAGCTCGGCCTTAGCTACGACCGCGAGCCGCCCTACCTCGTCCGCGCCCTACCAGGCTTCTCGGCAGCCGAGCTCGCGAGGGCCGAGCGGCTCGCCCTGGCGACGGCCCTGTTCTACAACCAAGGCCGCGCCGTCATGTGGTTCCGCCCCCTGCTCGAAGCCTCGGGGGCGCGGGCCTCGGCCTTCCTGGAAGGCTGGGCCGACTACCTCGAAGGTGCAGGCTCGACGCCCGCCTCCCTCGAACGCGCGGCCCATGCCGAGATAGAGAGGCTACAGCTGGCATATGTCGGGAAGCTCTGCAAGGGCGACGCCGGCTTCGCCCAGGCGGCGGCCGAGCTGATCCGGGTTTCGGGCGCGTGGACGCGGGCCCTGGCCGAGGGCGAGGCGACCGAGCTCGAGCTCGGCTGGGACCCGGAGGAGCTCCTCGACTACGCGCCGGCCGGGCTCCGCGACTTCCCGTCCGAGTTCAAGCGCCGCCAGGCTCGCTGGCGCTGCGAGCCTGGCCCCGAAGGCCCGCGCTTTACTAAAGCTCGCGCTGGCGGGACAGCGAAGTATCGAGGATGACGAAGGTCTCCGTGCTCTGAATCTCGTCGAAGCCCTGAAGGCGTTCGAACAGGATATGATGCAGGTCCTGCATCGAGCGCGCCATAATCTTGATGAAGAGGCTGTAGGCCCCCGTCGTGTAGTGCACTTCGAGCACCTCGGGCAGGGTCTCGAGCTTGGCCATGAGCGTGCCGCAGTCGTGCGCTCGAACCAGCTTTAGGCCTATGAAAGCCTCGACGCTATAGCCGAGTTTGGCATAGTCCACGAGGAGCGCCGAGCCTTTAATTAATCCGAGCTCCCTCATCCGTCCCACGCGCGCATGTACCGTTCCGCCCGAAACCCCTAAATTTCGCGCGATTTCTATAAAAGACTCGCGCGCGTCCGATTGAAGAATTCTCAGTATGGCGCGATCGATTTCATCAATTGTGCAGTGAAGCTCATCCACAGCCAGCCTCCAATATCATTTATTTATTAATAATGCATATTTACTATTTATTTGTCAACCTTTTAACCATATCACCATTTTATTGACATTTTTATTCGCATAATGCCACACTATTTTCAGGAGGCATCATGCAAGGAACTATGGTTGAACAAGGTCGAAGCCTACGCTCGGTCAAGGAAACCGAACAGGCCATCAAGCTCGTTAAGGATTTCTTCGAGGAGCAGCTATCCGGCGAGCTACGCTTAAGCCGCGTCACCGCGCCGCTCTTCTTACCGGCCGGCACCGGCCTGAACGACGACTTGAACGGCGTCGAGAAGCCGGCCGCATTCGAAGCCCCGGCGCTGGGCGGTACCCGCGTGGAGATAGTCCAATCGCTGGCCAAGTGGAAGCGGCACGCGCTCGGGCAATACGGCTTCACGCCAGGCTTCGGTCTCTATACCGATATGAACGCCATACGCCCCGACGAAACGCTCGACGAGACGCACTCGCTCTACGTGGACCAGTGGGATTGGGAGAAGGTCATCCATCCCGAGGATAGGAACCTGAAGACTCTGCGCGATACGGTCAGTCGCATCTACGCGGCCATGAAGCGCCTGGAGTTCTTCCTCCATGAGCGCTACCCCGAACTGCCCATGGCCCTGCCCGAGGAGATACGCTTCGTACACAGCCAGGTAGCGCTCGACCGCTATCCGACTTTGAGCCCGCGCGAACGCGAGGACGCGCTGGCCAAGGAGTACGGCGCGGTGTTCATCATCGGCATCGGCGCCGAGCTCTCGGACGGCCGCGCCCACGACGGCCGCGCCCCGGACTACGACGACTGGTCCAGCCCGAACGAAGACGGCTTCTTAGGCTTGAACGGCGACATCATCGTCTGGAACGAGCGGCTCGGCCGCGCCTTGGAGCTCTCCTCCATGGGTATACGCGTGGATGCGGCGGCGCTGAAGCGCCAGCTCGCCCTGCGCGGAGCCGAAGGGCGAGCCGCCCTGGACTTCCACGCCCGGCTCCTCGCGGGGAAGCTCCCCCAGACCATGGGCGGAGGCATCGGCCAGTCCAGGATATGCATGCATTTCCTGGGGAAGCGCCACGTAGGCGAGGTGCAGGCAGGGCTTTGGCCAGAGGCCATGCGGGCCGATTGCGGCGCCCGCGGCATCGAACTCCTCTAACGCCGAGCCGCGCCGCCGGGGAGCTCGCGGTTGAGCTCCTCGGCGTAGGCCTCTTCGGCGGCCGAGGCTTCGGCCACGGCCCGTTCGAAAGCGCGCGCGAGGCGGCGGTCGAAGACGCGGTGCAAGCTCGTCGCCATCGTCGCCCTAAAGCCGCGCCGCGCCTTGTGGTCGCCGCCCATACCCGGATCGAAGGACGAGAGCCCGGCGCCTATCGCGTACTCGATAGGCGCGTAGTAGCAGCTTTGGAAGTGCAGGCCCGGGATGTCGGCGGCCGAGCCCCAGTAGCGGCCCCAGAGCCGCGAGCCGCCTTCGAAGAGTAGCGCCAAAGCGATCGGTCCGTCGGGGCCCGGGGCGAAGGCGGCCGAGAAGAGCGTGCGGCTAGCCAGGAAACGCGGCGCGAGTTCAAAAAAGCGCGCCGGTAGGAAGCGGGCCGCCCAGGGGCCGAATTTGTCGTTCGTCCGCGCATAGTATTCGCCCATGAGGGGCCAATACGAGGGGGCGTCGCCCGCCCGGACGAGCTCGGTCCTGACGCCTAGCTCGCGGAGCCCCTCGCGTTCACGCCGCACGTTCCGGCGCATGTTCTTCGTGAGCGACGAAAGGTAGGCGGGGAAATCCTGGTAGCCTCGATTTTCCCAAAGGTAGGCCTGCCGCCGCCAGGCTATCCACGCGCCTCCGTAGGCGGCCGCCCTCGTAGCCCAGCCTCGGTCGAGCCACTGCAGGTGCAGGCCGGATAGCCCGGCCTTGCGCGCGAAGGCTTCGACGGCTTCGATGAGCGCTCCGGCTTGGCCCGAGAGCGGCTCCCCGGCGGACGAAGCCTGTCCGCCGTCCCGCTCAAGGACGCGCCAAACCGGCGAGGGCGTGAAGGGAACCATGCCGACCAGCTTGGGGAACCAGCCTAAGCCGTAGGCGCGCGCGAGCTCCTCCATACCGCCGTCCCAGGTGAACTGACCGGCCGAACCAGCGCAGAGGTAGAACGGCGCGGCGGCGACGGGCCCGGACCCGTCGTAAAGCGCGGCGTAGAGCGGGCGCCACCCTGCCTCGTCCAGGGCGCTTGAATCCTCGAGCAGGGCCAGGAACTCCCAGGACAGGAAGGGGCAATCGCCCGAGGCGCTGTTGAGGGCGTTCCAGCTTTCGGCCTCGAGTTCCCTGACGCTCGTACGGATGACGAATTCCATAGCCGGCATGGGGATGAATATAGCTACGGAAGCGCCGACGGGCGAGCCGAGCGGGGAGCGACCCGGGGCCGCTCGATCTAGGTCGTCGGGATAAGCTTATAGAGCTTGTCGCCGCGCCTGACCTTGCGAGTCAGGGCGAAGGAAGGCTCGCTACCGCGGCCGGCCTCCCGGACGGGAGCGCCGTCGAGCCAAATCTCATCCGGCCGGGCCACCAGGGCGCCGGTCGTGGGCCCGACCACGAGGAGCTCGTCGCCGGGGGCGACCGCCGTGTCCTCGATCATGAAGGAGGCGACGCCGCGCGCGGCGTACCAGTTGCTGCAAAAGCCCGCGTAGGCCCGGCGCTTGGCCGCCGCCGAGCCGTAGCGTCCGCTTAACTCGGACTGACGTCGGCCTAGGTAATGCCCGTCCCAGAACCCGCGGTTAAAGACCGCCGCCAGGCGGCGGTCCCAGTCGGCGACGCGCTCGGGGCCGTAGCTCCCGTCCTCCAAGGCCTCTAAGGCCTCGCTATAGCAGCGTACCGTCGCGTCGACGTATTCGGGCGGCCGGGCGCGGCCTTCTATCTTGAGCACCCGAGCCCCGGCGGCGACTATGCGATCCAGGAAATGGATGGTTTTCAGGTCCTTAGGGGACAACAGGTACTCGTTATCGACCGCCAACTCCTCGCCGGTCTCGAAGTCTGAAAGTCGGTAACGTCGCCGGCAGGGCTGCAGGCAGGCGCCGCGGTTGGCGGCGCTCCCGTACTGATGCAGACTCAGGTAGCAGGAGCCCGACGTGGCCATGCAGAAGGCGCCATGGACGAAGAGCTCTATGCGCACGGGCTGGCCCGAAGGCCCCCGGATGCCGTCGCGTTCGATCCCCTCGTCGATGGCCGCGATCCGCTCCAGGCTGAGCTCGCGGGCCAATACGGCCACGTCGGCCCAGCGGGCGTAGAATCGCAGGCTCTCCAGGTTCGATATCGACAATTGCGTCGACAAGTGCAGCGGGAGCCCGAGCGAAGCGGCGTAGGCTATCGCCGCCTGGTCGCTCACGATCGCGGCGTCGACGCCGGCTTCCGCCGCCTCATAGAGGGAGGCGCGCATCTCGTCGAGCTCGTCGTCGAAGAGCGTCACGTTCATGGCCAAGTAGGCCCTGACCCCGCCGCCATGGGCCATGGCGACGAGCTTCCTCATATCGGCGCGCTTGAAGTTGGCGGCGCTGGCCGAACGCATGTTCAAGGCGCCGACCCCGAAGTAGACGGCGTCCGCGCCCGCCCGGAGCGCGGCCGAAAGGCCGGCCCATGAGCCGGCCGGGGCGAGAAGCTCGATATCGGATCTTCGCATGGGTTCTAGCCGGCCTCGGCGCGTACCGGGCCGAGGCGCCCCGCCAGGTAGGCTAAGTCCGCGCCCAGGTTGACCCTGGCGACCGCGATCTCGGGCGGGAAGACGGCCGGCAGGCCCGACATATCGAGCGCGGCCGACAGGCCGGCGGCCACGATGGCGTCGGCGCCTTCCTGGGCCCAATCCTGGCCGGCGGCCAGGACCGCCATGCGCACGCCCATGCGGGCGGCCAAGGGCCCCATCTTGGCCAGGGGCATGACGTCCAGGCCTAGGCCGTAGTAGCGCTCGGGCGTCCGGTCGAACACGGCGACGAGCTTGAAGCCCTGCAAGCCTATGCTGCGGTCGGCCAGGACGGCGCGTCCGAGCTCGCCGGCGCCGACTAAGAAGACGTCGGATGAATTATCGCCGCCTAGGCACGCGGCGATGGCCCGCGCGGCGTCCTCTACGGGGAAGCCGCGGCGCGGGCTCCCGACGAGCCCCAGCCCCGAGAGGTCTTTGCGCACCTGGATAGCCCCGAGGCCGAGCCTCTGGGCCAGCTCCTCGGAAGAGACCCAGCCTAAACCGCGGGCGGAGGCTTCTTTTATAAGCTTTAGGTAGAGCGGAAGGCGCTTGAGATCGGAAGAGCGTCGTGTAGGGAAAGAGTGTAGATCTCGG
>CALKWG010000538.1 GCA_938004315.1 uncultured Spirochaetaceae bacterium | reverse complement strand
ACCACCGAGATCTACACTCTTTCCCTACACGACGCTCTTCCGATCTCCTCGGGCTTGCGTATGAAGCCGTCCTCCTTCAGGTAGAGGAACCAGGCTATGAGGACGCAGATGATAAGGAAGAACGGGAGGAACACGGCGACGTAGTAGGCCTTGCCGAAGCCCAGGAGGCCGAGCGCGGCCGAGAGGAACGCGAGGACCGCGGCGACGACGGCCCCGACGCCGGCCGATCTCAAGGCCGAGCGGACGGCCGCCCGAGCGGCCCGAGCGGCGCTCACGGCCTATTTCCGTAGAGCCAGAGGCACGCGAGGTCGCTCGCGATCGTCGCCCCGGCCAAGGCGGTCATCTGGGCGTGGTCGTAGGCCGGCGCCACTTCGACCAAGTCGGCGCCTACGATGGGGAGCCCCGCCAGGGCCAGGAGTAGCTCGCGCGCCTGCCAGGTGGAGAATCCGCCGCATACCGGCGTGCCGGTGCCCGGCGCGCAGGAGGGGTCGAGGAAGTCGATGTCGAAGCTGAGGTATACGGGCCCGGAGCCGACGCGCTCGCGCACGCGCCTGGCGACCTCGGCGGGTCCGACGCGGTGGAGCTCGGCGCCGTCGATGACCAGGTAGCCGTGGTCGTCGGCGTTGTTCGTCCGCATGCCCAGCTGCACGGAGCGGGAGGCGTCCACGACGCCCTCCTTGGCGGCGTGGTAGAACATGGTGCCGTGGTCTAGGCGCTTGGGCTCGTCTTCCCAGGTGTCCGAGTGGGCGTCGAAGTGTATCAGGGCCAACGGGCCGTGCTTCTCGGCATGGGCCTCGAGGAGTGGATAGGATATATAATGGTCGCCGCCTATGGCGACGAGGCCGCTCGTCTTCAAGACCTCGCGGCCGAAATCGCGTATGGCGGCGTGTAGGGTGTCGGGACGGCCGGGGTCCAGCCAGCAATCGCCGTAGTCGGCCATGGCCAGCTCGGCGTAAGGATTGCGCTTCCAAGGCCAGGGCGCGTCCCAGGACATGAGCGACGAGGCGCGGCGTACGGCCTCAGGGCCGAATCGTGAGCCGGGTCGGTTGGTCACGAAGCTGTCCATGGGCACGCCGGCCACGGCCAGCTCCACGCCGCGCAGGTCCTTGGTATAGCGGCGCCGATAGAAGCTCTGGATGCCGGAGAAAGACGGCTCCATATAGAGGCCCCGATAGTCGGGGGCGGCGAGGGCGGCGTCGATCATGGGGGGCATGGGAAGGCTCCTGGGAGTCTACGGCCCCGCGAGGCGCTAGGCGCCGGGCGCCGGCCGGACGGATACTGATAGTATCCTGGCGCTTAATGCTTTTGTCAATAAGGAATTAAACAGCAATGGAGAAGCCGATGACAAGCGGGCAACGAACGAAGATAATTGATGCGGGCGCCCTAGACGCCGTGATGCACGAGGTTTTCGAGACGCCGGGAGCCGAGCTCTATGCCCTCGAGGCCGCCGCGTTCGAAGGCGGGCAAAGCTTCTACCATTACGGCCGTAGCCGCGACGCCGGGCTTAGCTCGCCGCGGCTCTACCGCGTCGCTTCGATCTCTAAGATGGCCGTCGCCATGTGCGCCCTAGCCATGGCCGAGCGGGGGCTCTTCGATATCGACGAGGACCTAAGCCGCTACCTAGGCTGGCCCCTGCGTAACCCGTCCTATCCCGACGCCCCGATCAGCGCGGCCCTCGTGCTGTCGCATCGCTCTTCGCTCCGCGACGGCCCCGGCTATAGCCTTCCCTTAGGCTGCGCGCTACGGGAGTTCTTCGAGCCGGGCGGCCGCGGCTACCACGACGGGCTGCACTTCGCGCGGCCCAAGCCCGGCCAGGCTAGCCGCGCCCCGGGCGACTACTTCTCGTATTGCAACCTCGGCTACGGCGTCCTGGCGACCACGCTGGAGAAGGCCGCCGGCGAGCGCTTCGACCGCCTCATAAAGAGGCTCATCCTCGAGCCGCTAGAAACGGAAGCATCGTTCAATGTTAATTTATTATCAAATGACGCCTTCGCGCGCCTGTCGCCGATTTTCAGGACCGGCGCCGAAGGAGACTATACGCCGGGAGCGAGCTGGGTTCCCCAGGTCGACGCGTACGGCGGAGCGCGGCCCGCCCTGCCCTGCCAAGCGCTCCCCAGCCTAGGCCCCGAAGCGCTCGACGCGTACGTCCCGGGGACCAACGGCACGCTCTTCTCGCCCCAGGGCGGCATGCGCGCAACGATAGAGGACGTAGCGGCTATCGGCCTATGCCTGGCCGGCGGCGGGCTCGCGCCGAACGGCCGACGCGTCTTAAGCCGCGAATCGGTCGCCGCCATGACGTCCGAGCGCTGGCGCTACGACCCGGCGGCCCGCAACGGCGACAACTACGGGGGCCTCATACGCGTAAGCGGCTTAGGCCTCATGAAAGGCGCGGCCGCCTTCGACGCCGAAGGCGGCGACCGCCTGCTCCCCGAAGGGGGGCCTAAGCTCTGGGGCCACCACGCCGACGCCTACGGCCTCCTAGGCGGCTGCATGTTCGACCCCGATTCGGGTAAGGGCTTCGCCCATATCATAGGCGGCACGGCCGAGGACCCCGAGAAGCTCCGCGGCCGCCATTCTAGCTTCTACCTCTGGGAAGAGCGTATCCAAGGGGCGCTCGTCCGCGCCTTGGGGTACTGAATCGCGCCGGTCGACGGCGACCGTAAGTCCCCGCGACGGAGGCGGCCGGCGGTCGCGGCCGGCCGCGAGGGCGGCCTTAAGCCGGGACAGCCGCATCGATAGGATAGATGATGTACGCCAGCCCGCCCGAGGAGCCCAGCCACCTGACCTCGAGCTCGGCGGCGTCGTAGCGCCTAGGTACCGACTCGTCGTCGGGCGAGGCCGGCTCGTGCATCAAAGCCCCTCCCTGCCCGTCGAAGCCGACGAGCAGGGTCAGGTGACCCGCGCTCTTCGAGATCGGCGCGCCGCCTAAGGGTCGGCTTCCGTCGTTATCCCAGGAGACGCTCAGGACGGCCGGCGCGCCGGCGGCCAGATAGGGCCGAAGCTCGGCCAAGGACGCGAAGCGCCGGGCCTCGGCGCGCAGGCCGCGCGAGGCGGCGTAGGCGCAGGCGAAGGACCAGTTGCCGTATGCCTCGAAGGACGCGTCGTAGACGCCCGCGGCGGCCGCGCGTATGGCCTCGAGCTTCCCCCCGGCGAGCCCGCGCTTCCAGTAGGCCAGGACCATGGCGACGCAGCTCGGGCTGCAAATGAGCTTACCGATATCGGGTATCGTCATCTGCGACCAGGCGGGAAGGCCCTCGAGCTTTATCGCCTCGTGAGGCGTCGTCGCCGCGCGGCGGCTAAGCCAGGCGGCCGAAGGCTTAGGGTCGCTATAGCTTAGGAAGACGCGGCTCGGAGCGGCGGCCCCGTAGGCGGCCGCGACACATTCGTCGGCCCCGCCGCCGCGCTCTAGCCCGCGCGCTCCGGCGGCGACTCCGTCCGCCGCGATCTCGACGCGCAGCCTCACGGCAGACGCATCTTCGGCCAGATCCAGGGTATCGACCGAGACCGAGCCTAGCTCGTCCTTCTCGCCCTTGAAAGTAGTCCTCAGGTCCGGCGTCGCGCTCCACGAGCCCATGCGGTACCAGCGGGACCATCGGCCGCGGACCATGGCCGAGAGCGAGAAGACGTAGGCGTAGCCCTCGGGCCAGCCGGCTTCCCAAGAGAGGATGAAGGAGCGCGCCGCGAAGGCCAGCTCGCGCGGCTCGGTCTCGAATCCCGTAGCCCCGCCCGTGAGCGGTGCGAGCGCAGGCAACGAGCCGCCCTCCCAAACTAGGCTCCCGGTCTTATAGTTCCCGTCGTCCATGCTACGCCCCTTCCGCGCCTTCTGCCGGCTCGGCCAACTCATCGAAATCCAGGTCCAGGAGCGGCCGCCCGCGCCCCTCCGGATCGACGTAATGCCACCACTCGGCTTCGTAGGCCGAGAAGCCCGCGCCCTCCATACAGGCTCGCAAGAAACGACGCGCCGCCAAGGCCTCCGGCGGACCGCCTTGGTAGGCATGGGAAGCGCGCTCTGAAAACTCGTCGAACTCGCTCGGCATGGGAACCGGCGAGCCGTCGGGCATGAGCAGGGTGACGTCGACGGCCGCGCCGCGGTTATGGGACGAGCCGCGCTCGGGCGGCGCTACGAAATCCCCGTCGGGGAGTATCTCCCACATGGCCGCCTGGACGCGGAGCGGCCTATACGCGTCTAGGACGGCTAGCGCATAGCCGCCCCGCCTCGCCGCGGCGGCTGCCGCCGCGAGCTTACGCGCCGCCCCCTCGAGGAGCCAGGCCTCCGCCCTATCGTAGAGCGCGCGGCCGAAGAAGTTCCGCGGCCCCGCGTAGCGGAGGTCGATTACGAGCCCCGGATAGAAAGCCGAAGCCGGGACGAGCCGGGCGGCGCGGCCTTTAGTAAGCGAGCCTATCACCGTTAAATATTTATATCGGATTTGCGTCGCCTGGGCGCCTGATGCCCGGGGAAGAGGAGCTCGAAGGCGTCCATGGCTATCTGCAGCTCCTCGTTCGTCGGGATCACGACGATGGTCACCGGCGAGTACGGGTGCGACACGATGCCCTCGTCGCTGCAGTTGGCGCAGTTGTGCTCGTAGTCCATGAAGATGCCGATGTTCTCCAGGCGGTGGCAGATGCGCTCGCGCATGCGGTGGCCGTGCTGTCCGACGCCGCCGGTGAACACGATGGCGTCCACCTTGACCAGGTTGGCCATGTAGGCGCCGATGTACTTGCGCACGCGGTGGGCGTAGACCTCGAGCGCCTCGGCGGCGGCCTTGTTGCCCTGCTCGGCCGCTCCCTCCAGGTCGCGGAGGTCGTTGGACAACCCCGAGAGCCCCAGGAGCCCGCTCTTCTTGTTGAGCATCCCCATGATGTCCTTCATGGCGTAGCCGCGGTCGTAGAGGTAACCGATGATGGCCGGGTCGAAGTCGCCCGAGCGGGTGCCCATCATGAGGCCCTCGAGCGGGGTGAAGCCCATGGAGGTATCGACCGAGCGGCCGGCGGCTATCGCCGTAATGGACGCGCCGTTACCCAGGTGGCAGGTGATCAGGTTGGTGTTCTCCGGCTTGCGGCCCAGCACCTCCAGGGCGCGTCCGGCGACGTAACGGTGGCTCGTTCCGTGGAAGCCGTAGCGGCGTATGCGGTGCTTCTCATAGAGCTCCCGCGGTAGGCCGTAGAGATAGGCCGTGCGAGGCATGGTCTGGTGGAAGGCCGTGTCGAAGACCGCGACCTGCGGCACGCCGGGGAAGAGGCGCTCGGCCTCCTTGATGCCGGTCAGGTTGGCGGGGTTATGGAGCGGGGCGAGCTCTATCGTATCCTCGATGGCCTTGACGACCTCGTCGTCTATGACGACGGACTTGGCGAAGCGCTCGCCGCCGTGCACCACGCGATGCCCTATGGCCCCGATCTCCTCCATGCCGGCTATGATGCCGCGCTCGGGATCGGTCAGCGCCTTGACGACGGCCGCCATCGCCGAGGCGTGGTCGGCGAAGGCCGCCTCGTAGCGCAGCTCGCCCTTGGGCGAGCTCTGGCTCAGGCTTCCCATGGGCTCGCCGATGCGTTCGACGCCGCCCTTACCCAGGCTCACCCGGCGGGGCATGAGGAAGACCTCGTACTTGAGGGACGAGCTACCGCTATTCAGGACCAGGACGCGCTGTTCTATGGCATGCATGGGGACACCTTCCGTATGGCTATGGTAATCCCATGATACGTCATGATTCGCGTTCTAGCAAGGAATTAAAGAAGCCGAAGAACAGGCTAAGCGATGAATTGCTATAGAAAGATAGCTCTCAAAAAAGTGAGAAGCGCCGGACGCGCGCCAGGGCTGGCCCGGCCGCTTCAACAGCTCCGAGCCAGGGCCTTCTTGACAGCGAGGAGGAGCTGGTCGTTGGTAAAAGGCTTGGGCAGGGAGCAGGCTATGCCGAAGTGGCCGGTGAAATTCTGTATCGAATCGGCGTCGGTCGAGATGCGGCCGGACATCAGGATGATGGGGACGCCCGGCTTCCTTTGGTTAACCTCGAGGGCCAGCTCCAAGCCGTTCTTTCCCGGCAGCACGACGTCGATGATGACCAGGTCGGCTTCGAAGGTATCGAGCAGGGCCAAGCCTTCGTCGCCGCCGGCGGCCGTGGCTACCGTATACCCGGCCTTGCCGAGCATGAGGGAGGTGACTTCGCGGATGCTCCATTCGTCGTCGATGACGAGGACCTTCAAGGAGTTCGAATCGGCCATGCGGGTACTATAGCCTCGCCGCGGAGGCTCGGCAAGCCCTTCGGCTTGACTGCCTCCCGGGGAGGCGGCTATGATGCGCACGGGCCGGGGTGGTGGAACGGTAGACACCAGGGACTTAAAATCCCTTGTCCGTAAGGGCGTGCGAGTTCAAGTCTCGTCCCCGGCATGATACTAGACGACGAAGGGCGCCCCGCTGGGCGCCCTTCGTATTTAAGCCGGCGGCGCCCCGGAAGGCGCCTCGTTTGACCGGCTAGCCGCGGCGGCTTATCCGCCCGGTGATCTCGTCTATGGCGTTGCGGACGTCCTTGCGGGGCGCTCCCGAGCTGAACGCCGGGGGCCTCGCAGCGGATGGTTTGGCGGACGGGCGCCTTGAGCGCTCGCGCCCGCCCTCGGGGCTACGCTCCGGGCTGCGCTCGTCGACGCCAGGCTCGGGCTTGCGGCGCGATCCCTCCGAGCGGGAACCCCGCTGCCGATCGCTACGGCGGCTATCGCCGCGGCCTCCCGCGGCGGGCTTGGGCTGCTGGCCGTTCCGGCGCTCCGGGCGCTCGCCGCGAGCCTGGCCGCCGCCGCTTCGCCCCTGGGGTCGGCCCCGCGGCTGCCTCGGCGGCCTGGGCTCCTCGACCTCCGGCTCGTAGGAGCCGGCCTTGGAGAAGGGGTGGTCGCGCACCACCTCGATGGGCTTCCCGAGCAGGCGCTCCACCTGCCGCAGGTACTTCTTCTCCTCCGTATCGCAGAAGGAGACGGCCGTCCCGTCGGCGCCGGCGCGGGCCGTACGGCCGATGCGGTGCACGTAGGTCTCGGGCTCGGTCGGCTGGTCGAAGTTGAACACGTGGCTGATGTCGTCCACGTCGATGCCGCGGGCGGCTATGTCGGTGGCCACCAGGATGCGCGTCTCGCCGGAGCGGAAGGCGTCCATGGTCTTGGTGCGGTTGCCCTGCCCCTTGTTGGCATGGATGACGCCCGCCTCGATGCCCGACTGATGCAGGAACTTGGCGATGCGGTCGGCGCCGTGCTTGGTCTTAGAGAAGACCACGGCGCGGCGTACGTCTAATTGCTTGATTAGATACGCGAGCAGCTCGCGCTTGGCGCCCTTCTCGGCGTAGTACAGGGTCTGCTTGATGCGCTCCACCGCCGGCTGCTCGGGGTCGATGGACACGCGCGCGGGGTCGCGGAGGAAGCTGTTGGCCAGGCCCATGATCTCGTCGGGCATGGTGGCCGAGAAGAGCAGGGTTTGGCGCTTGGTCGGCAGGAGCTTCATAATGCGCTTCACGTCGTGTATGAAGCCCATGTCCAGCATGCGGTCGGCCTCGTCCAGGACGGCGATCTCGACCGCCGACAGGTCTACGTAGCCCTCGCCGTGCAGGTCCAGGAGCCGGCCCGGGGTGGCGACGAGCACGTCGACGCCGCGCTCGAGCGACTTGATCTGGGGCTGCTTGCCTACGCCGCCGTAGACGCAGGCGCGCTTAAGGCCGGCATGGCGGCCGTACGCGGCGAAGCTCGCGTCGATCTGTATGGCTAGCTCGCGGGTCGGCGCCACGACGAGGGCCCGGGCGCATTTGCGCTCTTTCTTGGCGGGGTTCTTTAAGAAGTACTGGATGGTGGGCAGGGCGAAGGCGGCGGTCTTGCCGGTACCGGTCTGGGCGCAGCCCAGGATGTCCCTGCCGGCTAGGAGCGGCGGGATGGTCGCCGCCTGAATGGGGGTAGGCTTTAGGTAGCCCTCGTGAGCCAGGGCCTCTAGACAGGCCGGGGCGAGGCCGAGCGCCTCGAATTCGGGTAGATGCATGCATGTCCTTGGACGGGATTAAAGATGAGCTCGTTACTAGAAACGGCCGCGCTGGTGCGTAACCGGTCGCGCCGGCCCGCGTATCATCTCGTCCACATGAATATAGTTGAAAACACTGCGAAGGTATAGGGGGCCCGGCCGATGCGCCGGCCGGGCGTAGGGCGAGGGGATACGCCTAGTCTTCTTCGTCCTCGTCGAGCTGCCCGACGTGGCTCGGGTCTAGGCTCGAGCATTTCTCCTTGAGCGCCTGGGAGAAGCTGAACTTGGGCGCCATGGCGGCGGGCTTGGCCGGCACGAGGATTTCTTCGCCGGTCTTGGGGCTGCGCACGAGCCGGGCCTTGCGGGCGGCCTGATAACGCAGGCTGGCGCTCCCCAGCTTCCCTACGGATACGCGCTCGCCTAGGAGCAGGCCCGTCTCGACCATCGATAAGAAATCATCGATGATGGCGCGGGCCTGAACCTGCGTAACGCCGTTCTTCTTGGCCACGTAGTTGACGATGGCCTTGGCCGTGAACTGCTCCACGTCGTCGGCGCCTTCGAGAGAGAGGCTCTTATTGAGCTTTATAAAGCCGTTGGTCAGGTAGACGGTCGCCTCGCGTACGCGGCGCTCCTGCTCGTCGGGCGATAGTCCCTCGGGACAGAGGCGTATGCGGTATAAGGACGATGAGCGCTTGAGCTGGGAGCCTTCGAAGGTCGCCACCGAGTCGACGGCGGCGTCGGCCGCCAGATTGACGCGGTCGCTCCGCAGGAGCTCGGGCACGTCGGTCCTCATCTTGATAGACGCGTACTCCAACCAGCGCTCCTTACCGCGCTTGGGGCCGATGGTGACCAGGGAGCCCGAGTAGCTTAAGAGTATGGCCGCGCGCGGGTCGTCCTTGGCCATGCCTGCGCAATCGAGCATACCCAGGGCGTCGCACTGCGCGTTAAAGAGCTTGAATTTCTCCAGCCACAGGGCCGACAGGCGCTCGCGAGCGCCTTCGTCGTCCGAAAGCCCCGTTTCATCGAGTATAACCCGCACCTGAGCTTGAATCGGCGGCGGCAAATGGGCGTATGAACTGGTGGCCATAGCGTCCTCCTACTATAGTAATAGTAGCAGGGGCGGTACATTCTTTCAAGTATTTTTATTCATTTTACTTTTTTATTGTATTTTTCCATTGATTATTCTTTTGAATTAGATATACTATGCGCCTAGGAGGACTATATGAGCGCATTCGATACCTTGAACCCTGAAATCCAGGAGCATCTCAAGCTCATCGGCAAGGACTCGGGCCTGGGCGACGCCGATGGCCTCGAACGCCTCGCTGCCGCCTGGATCGAGAAGCGCCAGCTCTTCGAAGGCCTCGTCGAAGAGAATCGGCTTACCGAGCTGGCCTTCTTCGGCCGCCTAGAGCCGCGCGGCGCGTTGGCCCTGACCTACTCCGGCAGCATCCTCACCATAGGCCCGGTCATAGACGGCGTGCGCCGCTGCGAGTACAGCTCCATAGGCCTACGCACCGACGTGCCCCCGAGCGCCGTAGAGGACGAATCTGAGCTCGCGGGCGACCTTGAAGTCGACGAGATCGCCCGCTTCAACAAGGGCCCGATCAAGAGCAGCTCGCAACTCTTCACCATCGCCGTGGCCCGCGAGGATCTGGCGCCTAAGGATGAGGAGGAGCTCCTGACCAAGCTCGGGCACACCCTGGCCGAGGGTTTCGCCGAGCTCAATAAGACGGTCCTACGCTAAGGCCGGCGCCGCCATGGCATGCCGACGCGACGAGGAATTGCGATGAAAGCCTGGGAACTTCTCTACCGCGCCTTCGCCCGGCCCGCGCCCCCGGACCCCGGCTACCTGGCCGAGCTCACGCGCGAGGCGCTCGCCGTCCTGCGCGGCGAGCGCGACGAGCTGCGCCCCCGGGCCTCGGACGGCTCGCCCGGCGGCCTCGTGCGGCTCGACCGATCGACGGCTACCATCATCCTGCCCGACCTGCACGCCAGGCGAGGCTTCCTGCTCTCCCTAGCGGCGGCGCGCATGCCGGGCGGCGGCACGACCCTAGACGCCCTGGAGGCGGGAGCCGTCCAGGTACTCTGCCTGGGCGACGGCTTCCACGCCGAGGCCCGGGCCTTGGAGCGTTGGCGCGAGGCCTACGCCGAGTGGTCGGGCGGCTACGCGCGGCGAGAGGCCATGGACGCCGAGATGGCCGAGAGCCTGGGGCTCATGGAGATGGTCATGCTCTTTAAGATCAGCTTCCCCGAGCGTTTCCATTTCCTTAAGGGCAACCACGAGAACGTCTTGAACGAAGAAGGCGGCGGCAACCACTCGTTTAGGAAGTTCGTACTAGAGGGCGACATGGTCGCCGATTATATGCGCGCCTTCTATGGCGAGGAAATCACGTCGCTCTACGCGGGCTTTGAAAAAAGCCTGCCGCTCTTCGCCGTCGGAGGCCGCTTCCTGGCCTCGCACGCCGAGCCGGCGCGGGCTTACGGCGAGGATGAGCTTATAAACGCCCCGCTCCTGCCGGAGGTGGTCGAGGGGCTCACCTGGACCGATAACGGCGCCGCCCGTCCCGGCGCGGTGCGCGAGCTCCTAGCCCGCCTCCTTCCCGATGTCGAGCGGCCGCGCTTCGTAAGCGGGCACCGCACCATACCGAGCTTGTACCGCGAGCGCTCCGAAGGCTATCATCTACAGATACACAACCCCAACCGCTACGTCGTCGCCTGGGCCATGCCCGATCGGGACCTGGACCCCAAGCTCGACGTGGGCGAAATACGCGCCGCCGGCCCAGCGCCGGCCCGCGACTAAGAGGAGGCGGCCATGGCGGAGCTGCCCGAATTCATCGGCAAGTATAAAGTAGACTCCCTGGTGGCGCGCGGCGGCATGGGCGCCGTGCTCAAGGCCCAGCACCCGACGCTCAGGCGCTTCGTCGTCTTGAAGAAGCTGACCATACGCGGCTCGAGCGCCGTCACCGAGCGATTCAAGCGCGAGGCGCGCATCCTCATGGACTTCCAACACGACAACGTGGTCAGGGTCTTCGACCTCTTCAAGGAGGGAAGTTCCTATTACATGGTGCTGGAGTTCGTAGACGGCATGTCCTTGGACCAGCTCTTGAAGCGCCAGCGCTGCCTCACGGGCGAGCTGTCCCTGCTCCTCTTCGCCGAAGCCTGTAAGGCCTTGGCGTACGCCCACGGCAAGGGCGTCATCCACCGCGACATCAAGCCGGGCAACATCCTCATCTCCAAGCGGGGCGAGGTGAAGCTGGCCGACTTCGGCATCGCGGCCTCCGAGGACGAGGCCGAGTCGGGACTGACCCGCGAGGGCATGACCCTAGGCACGCCCTCGTACATGCCCCCGGAGCAGATCGAGAACGCCAAGAACGTCGACCGGCGCGCCGACATCTACGCCATGGGCGTCATGCTCTACGAGATGGTCACCGGCAAGAAGCCCTACGCCGCCAGCTTCTCCGCCGAGACCGTGGCCACGATACGCAAGGGCCGCTACCGCCGCGCCCGGAGCGTGAACGCCCGCGTACCGGCCTTCGTGGACCGGCTGATCCATAAGCTCATCCAGCCCGACCCCCGGCGCCGCTACCAGGACGTCGAGAGCCTCTTAAAGACGGTCGAGCGTTATCTAGCCGGCTATAGGCGCGAGCCCATCGCCGAGACCCTGGTAGGGCTCCTGCACGGCACCTTGCAGGAAGAACCGCGCTATCCGCGCGCCAAGCGCCGCGCCCGTCTAGCCCCCGTGGCCCTACTCCTGGCCGCCGCGCTGGGCGGATCGGGCTACTACGCCTGGAGCTCGGGCCTCGCCTATAAGTACCTGGCCGCCGCGTCCTGGGGCGGCGTCCGCGTATCGCTACGGCTGGCCAAGGCCGGCCGGCCGATCGAGGAATACCACGCCCTGGCCCGCGTCTATGTCGACGACGGACGCGAGTATCCGGAGCATCCGGCCTCGCCCGTGGCTCTAAGCCCGCGCCCGACGGGGGACGCCGACCCGTACCACAGCTTCGAAGCCCCCGAGCTGCGCCTTGAGCCCGGCGCGTACCGGCTCAAGCTCGTCGTCGGCTCGGCTGTGCTTTGGGAGAGCTTCGAGCTGCCTTCGTACGCCGACGCGCCGGGGCGGGCGGCGATAGAGCTGCGCTATCGCCTGGAGGAGCGCCGCCCGAGGCCGCTCTACGTCGAGGCGCGCGCGACGGACGCCCAGACGGGCAAGGCCGTCGAGCCGGCTCCTAAGGTCCTGGCGCTGGCCTCGGGGAGCTGGACGCCCGTGGAAGCCCTGCCCGAGGGTTGGCTCGTGAGCGGCGGCGTACGCCAGTTCAGGGTGGAGGCCGAGGGCTATAGGCCCGAGACCTTCTCGCTACGCCTGGCGGCCGACCAGGATAGCCTCTCGCTCTCGGCCAGGCTCAGGCGGATCGGCCCCTAGCCCGAACCGTCCGCATACTACAAGGAGACGCACCATGTCTATCACGATGAAACGCGCGGTCATGGCCGCCTTCGGCCTCCTGGCCGCGGCGGCGCTCTGGCCGCTCATGCTGGCCCTGAACGCCGGGCGCGCAGTTTTCCATAGTTATCTCTTATTTACTATTATTCAGGGAGCCTCGCTCGGCCTCGTCTTCGGCGCCTTCTTCGGCTCGCTCGAGGGCATCGTCGTATCGAGCCGGCCCAAGGCCTTAGCCGGCCTCCTCTTCGGGGCGGGCTTCGGCGCCTTCGCCGGCGCCGTCGGAGCCCTGGCCGGCCAGCTCTTCCTCTTCTGGGCGGGCTCCGGGCTCTGGCGTTCGGCCTCGCGGCGGGACGGGATAGGCCTGGCCGTGGCCGCCGGCCTGGGCTGGGCGGTGGCCGGGCTGCTCCTCGGGCTCACCGAGGGCTTAAGGGCCCGCTCCGGACGCAAGCTGGCGGCCGGCCTACTCGGCGGGCTTACGGGCGGGCTCTTAGGCGGCGCGGCGCTTTCAGCCGCCTCCTACCGCTTCCCGGACCGCCCCCTCGCGCTCCTCGCGGGCCTTGCGGCCTTCGGCTTAGCCCTGGGCCTAGCCTACGCCGCCTTCGAGAACCGCTTCTCCGCCGGCTGCCTCATGGTCTTGAACGGGCCGCTCAAAGGCAAGCAGTACCCCGTCGTCAATCGGGTAACGAGGATCGGCGGCGCCCCCGGCTGCGACCTGGTGCTCAAGGGCTACCCCGAGGTCGAGGCCCTGCATGCCATCCTGAGCCTTGAAGGCGGCAGGGTCTTCGTGAAAGCCGCCGCGCCGCGAGCCGCCGCGGGCCGCGCCACCGTGGCCGCGGGGACCAAGGCTCAGGGCGAGGCCGCCGCGACGCGCGGCGCCGGCCCCGCCCTGTTCGTCAACGACGAACCGCCGGGCGAGCGCGCCCTGCGGCCGGACGACGTCCTGGCCGTCGGCAAGGCCAAGCTCATCTACGGCTTCTTCTCCTAGGAAAGGACGGCACGCCATGAACGCCTACCGAATTAGCGAGGCTCCGCTCCTGCGCTCCGCCCGGATCGCCGTCGTCGCGGCCGCGCTCCTCTTCATGACCGTCGCGCCTTCGGCCGCCCAAGCGCCTGACGGAGCGAAAGGCTTAGCCATCTCCCAAATCGACAGCTCCGCCCTCTTAAGCCGTCAACTCACCCGCCTCTACCTGAGCGCCCCGGGCCTTTCGCGCGGTAGCGACGGGCTTCCGGCCGTCGAGATATGGGAATCGTCCGACGGACTCTCCTTCGAGCGGGCCGAGCTCGTCGCGCTCCGCGAACGACCGAACGAGGAGTTCGGCATCTCCTTCCTCCTCCTCCTCGATAACTCGGGCAGCATGTGGACAGACCGTGACGGAAAGCCCGGCGAGCAAGGTCAGAAGCTGCGCATCGAGGCGGCCAAGGAAGCGGCAGCCGCTTTCATATCGTCGCTAGGGCCGAAGGACCGCGTCGGGCTCGTCGTTTTCAATACCCGCTATTGGGCCGCGGTCGCCCCCGGATCGAGCCCCGAAGAGGCGCTCCGAGCTCTCGACGAGATACGCCGCCCCTCCTCCGAGGACGCCTATACCGAGCTCTACCTCTCGCTCGAGCGCGCGATCCGCGACTTCGCCATGGAGCCCGGCCGCCGGGCACTCATCGCGTTATCGGACGGCGAGAACTACCCTTATGCGATTATCACCGGCAAACCTAATCCCGAAACCGGCCTGGCCGCGACGAGCCCCGCCCAGGCTATCGACGCCGCGGTCCGCGAAGGCGTCACCGTGTACGCCCTGCGCTACGGCGCGCAGAAGGACCAGATGCTCGGCGCCATAGCCGAAGGCAGCGGCGGGCGGGCCTTCGACGCCGACGACGCCGAGGCGCTGGCCTCGGTCTACGACACGATACGACGCGACGTGCTGGCCGAGCTGGCCGTCGACTACCGAGCCTCCATGGCGCCCGGCGAGCGGCGCTGGGTACGCGTCGTCGCCCGCGACGCCCAGGGCCGCGAGCTTCGCGCCGAACGCTATTACTACGTGGGAACGCTCTTCGGTAGCGGCGCCGCCGCGCCCGAGCCGCTCTTCTTCCTGGCCCCGCTCGTCGCGGCCCTCGTCTGGCTGGCCCTCGTCCTCTTCAAGCTGGAGCGCGAGACCGACGAAGCCGGCCTGCGGCTGCTCTTCGCGCCCGGCGGTCAGAAGACCCGCTTCGTGCCCCTGGCCGGGGCGGCCACCGTCATAGGCGCGGCGCCGGACGCCGATTTGAGCGTGGCGGGTAACCCGGGCCTGGGCGCCAGGCACGCGACCGTGCTCTTCGACCAGGCCACGGCCAGCTATACCCTGGTGGCCGACGGCTCGCTCACGGTCAACAACCGTACCGTTACGAAAAAGAAACTTGAATCGGGCGACGTCATCAACATGGCGGGAACCGTAGTGGTCTTCGACGAGGCCCTGGCCAAAGCCGCCAAGGCGGCCCGCTCGGCCAAGCCGGCCGCGAAGGCCGCGGGGAAAACCGGCGCCGGCAAGGCCAAGCCGAGCTCGACCAAGCCCTCCGGCGCAAAATCCCGCTGAGGCCAGGCCGCTGCGAACCCGACGCGCGGGACTCCCCGCCGCGGCTAGCGCGCCGGCTCGAGCCTATAGAGCCCGCCCGAGGCCGCGTCGGTCAGGAGGTAGACCATGCCGTCGGGGCCGACGCGTACGTCGCGGAGGCGGCCGAGCTGGCCGTCCAGGATAAGCTCCTGGCCTGAAACCTCGTCGCCCGAGAGCCGAACGAGCACGAGCTTCTGCCCCGCCAGGGAGCCCGATATAAGATGGCCGCGCCAGGCGGGGAAGGCGTCGCCCTGGTAGAACTCTAGCCCCGATGGCGCTATGGACGGCGTCCAGTGGAGCTTAGGCGGCTCGACGCCGGGGGCCGTCGGGCTCTCCGCTATGCGGGCGCCCGAGTAGGCCACGCCGTAGGTGGTCAGGGGCCAACCGTAGTCAAGGCCGGGCTTCACGAGGTTGATCTCGTCGCCGCCGCGCGGCCCATGCTCCGATAGCCAGACTTGGCCCGAGCCCGGACGTACGGCCAGGCCCTGCGCGTTGCGGTGCCCCAGGCTGTAGATCTCGGGCAGGTAGCCGGGGCGGCCGACGAAGGGGTTGTCGCGGGGCACGGAGCCGTCGTCGTTCAGCCGTATGACCTTGCTGGCGGCGTCGCCGGGCTCGCGCGCGCGGTCCTGCTCGCCGCGGTCGCCGGTCGTGAGGTACAGCTTCCCGTCGGCGCCGAAGCGTACGCGCGAGCCGTAGTGATTCGTGCCGCCGCTGCGCTTCTGCATGGTCCAGAGGACCTGTACCTCGCGCAGGGCTTGTCCGTCCAGGCGGCCGCGCGCCAGGGCCGTCGACTGACCGCCTGGCCCGGCGGCGGCATAGCTCCAGTACACCAGCCGATTCCGCGCGAAGTCGGGATGCAGCGCTAGGTCGAGGAAGCCGCCCTGCCCGCCCGATCGCACGGCCGGCAGGCCCGTCACCGGGACGCGGCTACCGTCGGGAGATACGATTACAAGGCGCCCGGGACGCTCGCTCACGAGGAAGCGGCCGTCGGGAAGGAAGGCCAAGGCCCACGGCGATTCAAGGCGGTCGGCCAGGCGCACGATGCGGAAGCTCTCGCCGGCCGCCCGTATAAGCGGCGCCACGACCGCCTGGGCCGTGGCCGAGTACGAGGCGGCCGCGACGAATACGAGCGCTATGGTTAAACGTTTCATGGCAAAACTCCTTATATTACCTTAAAAGTAATACAAGGAGCGTAGGAAACAAACGAGGGGCGAGATTCCCTAGGGACAGGCCCGCCCGGGCCGCGCCTTTCGGCTATCGGTTTCTTCATCGGGCACCGGCAACAGGCCGACCCAGAGGCTGCCTAAGGCCGCCGCCCCGACCACGGTCAGCTTGAGCCATAGGGGCGGCATGGCCAGGGCGCCTATCGAAGCGCTCGTCATCATGGCGACGATGGAGATGATCTTACCGCGCCTACGGATCTTGCCTTCCTCGACGAACAGGCGCACCCCCGGGCCGAAGCGCTTGTGGCTAATCACCATCTTATAGGCCCTCTCGTTGACCCGCACGAAGGCTAGGGCGGCGAGTATCCAAAAGATGGTGGTCGGGAGGCCCGGCAGGAAGACGCCGAGCCAGCCCAGGCCGAAGCAGAGCCAGCCGCCGGCGGCGAGGGCGAGCCTCGCCGGCCGGCTTAAGGAGGCGCGTCCGCTCAACGCGGCGCGTCCTTCGGGTCGAGACCCATGGCCTTGGCGACGCCCTCGCCGTAGGCCCTATCGGCCTTAAGGCAGTTGCCTACGTGCCGTAGCTTAATCTCCTTAGGCGCGTCGCCCATGGCGCGGGCGGTGTTGCCGAAGAGGGCTTCCTTCTCTGCGGCGCTCATGATCTTAAAGAGCAAGCCGGGCTGGGTGTAATAATCGTCGTCGTCCTCCCGGAAGTCCCAGCGCGCGGCGGCGCCCTGCAGTGCAAGGGGCGGCTCGGCGGCCTCGGGCTGCTCGCGCCACTCGCCGTAAGAATTCGGCTCGTAGCCGAGGGTCGAGCCGTAGTTGCCGTCGACGCGCATGGCGCCGTCGCGATGGTAGGCGTGGTAAGGGCAGCGCGGGGCGTTGACCGGAATCTGATGGTGGTTGACGCCAAGGCGATAACGCTGCGCGTCGCCGTAGGAGAAGAGCCTGCCCTGCAGCATCTTGTCGGGCGAGAAGCCTATGCCGGGCACCACGTTGGCCGGGTTGAAGGCCGCCTGCTCCACGTCGGCGAAATAGTTCTCCGGGTTGCGGTTGAGCTCGAGCACGCCCACGTCGATGAGCGGATAGTCCTTATGGTACCAGACCTTGGTAAGGTCGAAGGGATTATAGGGCATCTTCGCGGCGTCGGCCTCGGGCATGATCTGCACGGCCAGCTTCCAACGCGGGAAGTCGCCCCGCTCGATGGCCTCGTAGAGGTCCCTCTGGTGGCTCTCGCGATCCTTGGCCACGACGGCCTCCGCCTCGGCGTCGCTTAGGTTCTTGATGCCCTGCTGGCATACGAGGTGGAACTTGACCCAGTAACGTTCGCCGGCGGCGTTGATGAAGGAGAAGGTATGCGAGCCGAAGCCATGCATATGGCGATAGCTGGCCGGGATGCCGCGCTCGCTCATGGTGATGGTCACCTGGTGCAGGGCCTCGGGCAGGAGAGTCCAGAAGTCCCAGTTGTTTTTCGCGCTGCGCAGGTTGGTGCGCGGGTCGCGCTTGACCGCGTGGTTCAAGTCGGGGAATTTGAGGGGGTCGCGCAGGAAGAAGACCGGGGTGTTGTTGCCGACCAGGTCCCAGTTGCCTTCCTCGGTGTAGAACTTGATGGCGAAGCCGCGGATGTCGCGCTCGGCGTCTGCCGCCCCGCGCTCGCCCGCCACGGTCGAGAAGCGGACGAACAGGTCGGTCTTCTTGCCGATCTCCGAGAAGATCTTCGCCTTCGTGTACTTAGTAATATCGTGCGTGACGGTGAAGGTACCGAACGCGCCGGAGCCCTTGGCGTGCATGCGGCGCTCGGGAATCACTTCACGGTCGAAATGGGCGAGCTTCTCCAGGTACCAGACGTCCTGCAGAAGCACCGGCCCCCGCGGGCCGGCTGTCATGGTGTTCTGATTGTCGGTGACCGGCGCCCCCGACGCGTGGGTCAGTTTCTTCTTCTTGCTCATTGGTTTCTCCCGGGCCTGTGGCCCGTTGCGTGATGATGGTCGCCAGAAGCCGGGGCCTTCGCGCATCGCAGGCAGATGCC
>CALKWG010000537.1 GCA_938004315.1 uncultured Spirochaetaceae bacterium | reverse complement strand
TTGTGGTGCTTGAGGAAGGCCTCGTAGGTCTCCTGGTCGTAGCACTCGGGGTGCACCTGGAAGATGCTCGTGGCGTTGACGGCCATGGGCGAATCGACCCAGATAGGTATGCGCGGTATCTTGCCGCGCTCGACCAGGAGGTGCAGGAGGTAGATCATCTCCTGGGTGCGCTCGATGGCGAAGGCGGGGATGATGACCTTGCCGCCGCGCTCGGCGGTCTCGCGGACGATGCGCGCCAGGTCCTCGACCGCCTGCTCCGCCGGCTCATGGCGGCGGGCGCCGTAGGTGCTCTCGAGCACCAGGTAGTCTACCGCCTCCATGGGCTCGGGGTCGCGGATGATGGCCTTGTTCGGGCGCCCTAAGTCGCCCGAGAAGCCTATGCGCAGCGTCCGGCCCTCGGCGTCCTTGGCGACCACGCGGGCGGTGGCGCTTCCCAGGATGTGCCCCGCGTCCTTGAAGCAGAGGCTGAGCTCGCCGACGCGCAGGTTCCGGCCGTAGCCGACGGTAACGAACTGGTCGGTCGCCTGCACGGCGTCCTGCTCGTCGTAGAGCGGCTTCCAGTCGAAGCGTTCGCCGCGCTTGGCCGCCTGCTTCGCCAGGAACTCGGCGTCTCGCGCCTGTATCCTGGCCGAGTCCATCATGATGAGATTGGCCAGGTCGCGCGTAGCCGGCGTGGCGTAGACGTTCCCGTTAAAGCCGCGCTTAACGAGCAGCGGCAACATGCCGCAGTGGTCGAAGTGCGCGTGGGTGAGGATCACCGCCTCGATCGAGGCCGGGTCGGGCACGAGGGCGCGGTTCTTGGCGTCGCTCTCCGCGCGCTTGCCTTGGAAGGCGCCGCAGTCGATGAGGTAGCGGGTTCCGTCGAGCTCGAGTACGTGCTTGGAGCCGGTCACCTCGCGGGCGGCTCCTTCGGAATAGAAGGTTATGGCCATGGCGTACAGGATAAGCGGCCTTAGGCGGTTTTACAAGCGCGGCTCGCCGGGCGTATACTATCGGGCATGGAACGCGTAGACGCCGGCCTTCCGGAGGCCGCCTCGCTCTTGGCGCAGTCTGAATTCTGTAAGCGCCTCTTACAGGACGACCTCTACTGGCTGGCGTCGCGGGCGGGCCTCTATTCCTTGGCCGACGGCCAGGTCCTGTTCCGACCCGGCGAGAGGGCGGAGCGCTTCTTCGTGCTCAAGGAAGGCTGCGTCGTGGTCAGCCGCGGCGCCGATGGCGGCGGCGAGCGCGAGATGGCCCGCTTCGAGGGCGGGGACGTCATAGGCGACTTCGACTTCGCCCGCGGGGCGGAGTACGACGCCTGGGCGCGCGCCTTAGGCGGGGCGACGCTCCTGGCCTTCCCCGACCTGGGCTTGGGCATGGGGCGCCTGGCTCAGGAGCGGCCCGACGTCGCCGCACGCATACTCCTGCGCTCGGTGGCTATGATCTCTAGCCGCGTTCGCTCGACCCAACGCCTGATATCCGAGAACGCGCCCTGGGTACGGGAGCTCCGCAAGCAGATGTATACCGACCCTCCGACGGGGCTCTGGACCCGCTCCTTCCTGGACGAGGAGCTGCCCAAGGCGGTCGCCGCCCCGAGCGCCGTGGTGCTCATGAAGCCCGACCGCTTCAAGGAGCTCTGCGACCGGTACGGGCACGGCGCCGGCGATCGCGCGATGGACCGCATCGCGGACCTCCTCAAGGCCGAGGCCCGGGCCGCCAGGCGCGCCTGGGCGATCAGGCTGCGATCCAACGAGACGGCGTTGGTGCTCTCGGGTCTCGGCGCCGACGAGGCCATGCGCGCGGCCGCCCGCCTGTCCAAGGCGGTAGCGGGCATAGACCTCCAGGCGCTCTGCGGGGCCGAGGGGCTGTCTCTGACCGCCAGCGTGGCCGTGGCCGCCTGGCCCGAGGACGGCGACGACTTCAAGTCTTTGGTCGAGCACGCCTATGGCATACTCATGCGCGCCTGGCGGGACGGCGGCAACCGCGCCTACCGGGCCAGGCTCGCCGGCGGGACCGCCGGGGGGCGGCCGTGAACCCCATCGTCGAATTCATCCAGGGCGTCTCTATCTTCCAAGGCATGAGCGGCCTCGAGCTCAACGCGGTGGCGGCCTTCATGGAGCCGCGACGCTACCCGGCCGGCGCGCTCATCTTCAGCCAGGGCGAGCCTGGCGCCGAGATGTACGTCGTCCGCCGCGGGCGGGTCACCTCGATGGTACGCGAAGCCGACGGCGGCGAGCGCGAGGTGTACGAGTTCGGCCCCGGCCGCTTCTTCGGCGAGATGTCGGTGATCGAGGGCGAGCCGCGCTCGGCCAGTTGCCGCGCGCTGGAGGACGTCGAACTCCTAGTGCTCGAGGGCATCGATTTCTACCGCTTGGTCTGGGAGCACCCGGCCATAGGCGTACGTATGTTGGGCTCCATGGCCAAGGTCATGGCCGGCTGGCTGGACGAGGCCTCCGGCTTCCTGAACGACCTCGTGCGCTGGGGCGAGACGGCCAGGCGCCGTTCGGTCACCGACGACCTGTCCGGGCTCTTCAATAGGCGTTTCCTGGAGGAGGCGGTGGCGGCGCGCTTCTCGCGCGGCGGCAAGGACGGCGGCGGCCCCCCGCGCTGCTCCCTCCTCATGCTCGACATGGACCGCTTCCACCTGATCAACGAGCGCTACGGCTCGGGCGCCGGGGACGCGGTCATCTCGACCGCGGGGGCCTGCTTCGGCCGGCTCGTGCGCGAGGGGGACGTGGCGGCCCGCCTGGCCGGCGACGAGTTCGCCTTCTTCATGCCCGACGCGGGGCCGGAGGAGGCTATGGCCGCCGCCGAGCGCATCAGGGCGGAGGCGGCCGAGCTCTTTCTTGAGTTCAGGGCGGGCAAGAGCGCCGCGCCCGACCGGGTGAACCTCCGCGTCTCCATCGGCGTCGCCTCGTCGCCCGAGGACGCCGTCGACCAGCGCGAGCTCTACGAGCGCGCCGACAAAGCGCTCTTCGCCTCCAAGGAGGCGGGCCGCGACCTGGTTACGCGCTGGAGGCCCGGGCTCTAGGCGCCCGCCGAGGCGCTTCCGGCGGGCGACGCTTCGGCCGGCGCGGCCGCGATATGGGGGATCGGCGCTCCCGCCTCGATCAGGCGTCGATTCCCCAGGCCCCAGGGTACCATAAGCAGCATGAGCGCGCCGGTGGCTATGAGTATGAGCTCGATGGGGATGAGCTCAGCCAGCGGGCCGAAGAGCAGCATGGCCAAGGGCATGACCGAGGTCGATAGCATCGTGAGGACGCTGAACACCCTGCCCAGGTAGGCCTCCTCGACGTGCTCCTGCAGGAGTACGGTCGAGGGCGTGTTGAAATAAGGAATGACGAGGCCGAAGACGGCCATGGCACCGAGGTAAGGCCAGAAATTCCCCAGGAAACCGAGGCCGAGGGCGCAGACGCCCATCACGAAGGTCGCCGCCAGCATGGTATGGATCCGGTTTTTAAAGCCCCCCGAGGCGGCGACCGCTATGCCGCCCAGGGTCATGCCGCCGGAGAAGGCCAGCTCGATGGCGGTCAGGCGCCAGACGTCCGGCCCGAAGCGGCGCGCCACCTGCAGCGGGGTCAGGAAGGCCGCTGGGCTGACGAAGATATAGAGCAGCGCCATGTAGACGAAGAACGAGATCAGGTAGCGATGGTCGCGGATGTAGCGGAAGCCGTCCTTCATATCCGCGAAGTAGCTCGCCGTTTGAGGCGAGCCCGCCTTGGCGTGCGGCGGAACCTTTAAGAAGGCCAGGAAGGTGACGATGGCCAGGGCCGCCGTTCCCACGTCAATAAAGAATATGGAGAACAGGGGTACGAGGGACAGGAGGGCGCCGGCGGCTATCGGCGAAACGATGAAAAGCGCCGACTGCACGGTGCCGTTCAAGGCGTTGGCCCGCGTGAGCTTATCCTCGGGCACGATCTGGGGGATGATGGCGCCGACGGCCGGGCCCTGCAGGGCGGCGCCGAGCGACCTGAGCCCCTGGGCTATGAGGAGGAGCCAGACCGAGCTCTGGCCGGAGGCGAAGAGCAGGGCTAGCGCCAGGGTCACGAGGGCGATGAAGGCGTCGGAGAGCACGATGAGCTTCCGCCGGTCGAAGCGGTCGGCCCAGACCCCGGCGAAGGGCGATAAGAGCAGAGTCGGCACGAAGCCGAATAGGACCGAGAGAGTCATCATGACGCCCGATCTCGTCGTCAGGGTGATGTGCCACATAATGGCGTACTGCACCAGGGAGGAGCCGAAGAGAGAGAGGGCCTGCCCGGAGATGAAAACGGCGAAACGGGCCTTCCAGGGCTTATCCGCCGTACCTATGCGCGCATCATCCATGATACACGTCCTTTCGACGAGGCACTAACATAGCCACGGCGCGGCCGCGAGGCAAGGCGAACGGCGGCCCGGCGCGGGGGGGAGATCGGAAGAGCACACGTCTGAACTCCAGTCACCGAATACGATCT
>CALKWG010000536.1 GCA_938004315.1 uncultured Spirochaetaceae bacterium | reverse complement strand
TGCCCATCTTCAACGCCTGGACGGGCGACGCCCCCTTCTTAGACCACCTGACCGGTCACGTAAGCCTGGGCATGCGGTTGGCGCTGTGACGGACGCCGACTCCCCGCCCGCCTCGGTCGACGAGGCCCTGCGCCTGGCCGCCGAGGCCGGCCGTATCATCCTCGAATCCGGCGGCGAGACCTACCGGGCCGAGGACGTCATCGGCGCCGTCGCCTCGTCGCTCGGCGCCTTGGACGCCGAGAGCTTCGCGACGCCGACGGGCATCATGCTGTCCTGCGCCGCGCCCGACGGCTCGACGCGGAGCATGGTCAAGCGCATAAGGAGCCGCCGCATGAACCTCTGTAAGATCGCGCGGGTGAACGACGTGGCCCGCGGCGCCGTGGCCGGCGAGCTCGGCCCCGACGAGATAGACCGAAGGCTCTGCGAGATCGAGGCCCTCGGCGGCTATCCGGCCCCGCTGCCCTCGCTCGGCGCGGCACTGGTCACCGGCTTCTTCTGCCTGCTTTTCGGCGGGGCCTGGAACGACGCCTTGGTCGCCGGGGCGATAGGCCTCTTCATGGGGCGGGTGACCTCGTGGCTGGGCTCCATGCGGCTGTCGGGCTTCTTCGTGAACATAGCCGGCGGCGCCTTTACCGCCTTCGTAGCCCTGGCGACGACGAGCCTAGGCCTGGCGAACCACCTGGATACGGTGATCATCGGCGGCATCATGCTGCTCGTGCCCGGCGTGATGATCGTAAACGCGATACGCGACACCATAGCCGGCGACCTGGTCGCCGGCGTAGCGCGGGGCGCCGAGGCCTTCATATCCGCCGGGGGCATATCCATCGGCGTCGGCTTCGCCTTAAAAAGCTGGGAACTCTTAGGAGGCGCTTGGTGACGGCCGGCGTCTGGGCGGCGGCGCCGCAGCTCCTCTGGGCGCTCTTGGCTACCGTGGGCTTCGGGCTCCTGTTCCGCACGCCGCTGCGCGACCTGCCCCTGGCCGCCCTGGGCGGGGCCTTGGCCTGGGGGGCCTATCTTTGGGCCGACGCGAGCTCCGGCTCGCCGGCCTTCGCGTACTTCGCCGCGAGCGTCGCCGTGGGGCTCTACGCTGAAACGCTCGCCTGGCTGTCGAAGCGCCCGGCCTCGCTCTTCATACTCTGCGCCATCATACCGCTCGTGCCCGGCGGCGGTATGTACTACACCATGTTCCACGCGGTCTCGGGCGACATGGCGCGCGCGACCGACGCGGGCTTCGCCGCCCTGACGGCGGCGGGGGCCATCGCCGCCGGCTTGGCGGTAGCGTCGGCCCTCGCCCGTATAGCCTGGCTTAAGAAGCCGACCTTCGCCGCGGCTACGCGGCGCGGCGGCCGCGCCCGGCGTCGGCCGCCCGACCGCTCCGCCTAGGGCAATATGGACATGGCCGCGAAGAAATGCAGCGCGGTGCCTGCGGTCACGAAGAGGTGCCACACCGGATGCGACCAGGTCCACTTCTTCATCACGTAGAAGGCGGCGCCGGCGGTATAGGCTACGCCGCCCGCTAAGAGCAGGCCCACGGTCTCGGGACGGGCGACCTCGTTCAAAGGCCTCCACGCGAGGACGATGATCCAGCCCATGGCGATATACAGCGCGGCGGAGATGATCTTCGCCCGGCCGACGACGAAGGGCTCGAGCGCGATGCCGGCTACGGCCGCGCCCCAGACCACGCCGAAGACCCACCAGCCTACGCTCGCCCGTAGGAGGACTAAGGCGAACGGGGTATAGGTCCCCGCTATCAAGAGGTAGATCGACGCGTGATCCAAGACCTTGAAGACCCGCTTGGCCTTCGGCGCGGTCAGGGCATGGTACAGCGTGGACATCGTATAGAGCATGACGGCGGACGCGCCGAAGAGCGAGAACGACACGACGTGCCAGGCGTCGCCTCGGGTCGACGCGCCGACGACCAGGATGACGAGGCCGGCGAGGGCCACCAAGGCGCTGACGCCGTGGGTGATGGCGTTGCTGAGCTCGGCGACGAAGGGGTATGAACCGTCGTCCCCGCGGGAGGGGAGCTTGGTATCCATGCGGATAGAATCTGACATCGTTGAACGGACCTGCCTTTCATAGCGCGGGCGGCGATCGCCGGGCGGCGTTACGCTCGCCTACGCTATTACTAGACCTTTGCCCCTCGGAGAGGTTGCGCCTTGCGCTTAATTTCAGGGCGCGACGGGGCTGTCGCCCGAAAGATGCGCCGGTTGGGAGCAAAAAAAAACGGAACGCCGGCCCAGGCGCTCCGTTTTACGGGTTATGGAAACCCTTTTACCTATCCCCCTCTTTTTTACCTTATTATTACCGACAACTTTTTGAACTGTGGAGGAACCACACCAACGTATATGTATTAGCAATATCCAGGCCAATTCGTCATGATTGAAGAAGAAATTTTAATTGCTTATTTTATAAAGATTTAATCTTATAGTATGACCATTCGTTTTCAGTATCGCGGCGCTAGGCCTGTGCATTTTTGCACAGCATCCGGACAAGGCTCGATGCAATGAGTGCTTTTTCCTAGATAACTAGAAGACTTATGCATATCTGTGAAGAAACGAAAGCCTGTCAATTATTACACAGCCCTGAAGCGGCATTAATCGCCGCCCTTCTCAAGAGAACTCAGGCGCCTGTTCAAGGCGGTCCTTGAAAGGCCTAAAAGGCCGGCCGCGATGCCTTGATTACCCCCGGATCGTCTCATGGCTTCCTGGATGAGGGACTCGTTCATGGCCTTAAGACCCGGAAGGACGGGCATGGCGGCGAGCAGTTCGCCAAGGCCGCTTCCGCCGGAGCGCTCGCGGCCGGAGACGGGGTTCACGGCTTTATCGCGCGAGGCGGCGGGCAGGATACGCTCCTTGAACGAGGCGAGCGGCAACACGCGAGACGCGGAGCGGCCGACGGCGTCATAGACGAGCGACTCGAGTTCGCGGACGTTGCCGGGGAAATCATAGGTCCGCAGGAGGTCATACAGCTCGACGGGAACCGCCGGAGGCGGCTTTTTAAATTTCTCCGCCGCCTTCGACACGAAATAGGCGACGAGCAGGGGAAGGTCAGCGTAGCGTTCCCTCAGCGGCGGTATGGCGACGTAGTGGGTACTCAGGCGGTAATACAGGTCGCGCCTAAAATGACCTTGGGCGGCGGCTTGACCGAGGTCGCGGTTGGTCGCGGCGACGATCAAGGCGTCGGAAGAACGCGTCAGGTCCGCGCCCAAGGGATAGTAGAGGCGTTGTTCGATGAGCCGTAGGAGCTTCACCTGGCTCTGCTGCGAAAGGTCGCCTATCTCGTCGAGGAACAGGGTCCCGCCCGCGGCCTGCTCGATGAGTCCCGGACGGTCGGCGTCCGCGCCGGTAAAGGCGCCCTTCTTGTGGCCGAAGAGCGTGTCGCTGAACATGGTATCGTCTAGCCCGGCTATGTTGACCGTGACCAGGCGGCCCTTGCGTCCGGAGGCCCCGTGGATCGCGGCGGCGAAGAGCTCCTTGCCGGTGCCCGATTCGCCGCCGACCAGTATCGCCTTGTCGCTCGAGGCGATAGCCTCTATGTAACGGAAGAGGGCGAGCATACGCCGGTCGCGGGTGACGATAGGCTTGAAGCAGGCCGGCGGCTCGCGCTCTGGCGCCAGCATGCTTTCGCGCAGGGCCGCGCCGTATCGCCTGAGACTATTGATCTGCGCGGCGTGCTCCAGGCTGGCTATAAGGCGCGCTGTCTCGGCGGTCTTGGGCACGAAATCGAAGGCGCCGGCCCGCATACAACGGACCGCCGACTCGGTATCGTCCAGGGCCGTGGCGACGATCACCGGCAGCTCGGGGTAGCGGGCGCGGAGCTCCGCGAGGATCTCGTAGCCGTCGGCCTCGGGCATGGCCAAGTCCAAGATGACGGCCAGGGCCGGCTCCCCCTCCAGGGCCTCCCACAGCTCGCCGGGCCGTTCGAACAGGGAGACCTCGGCGTAGCCCTCGTACCGCAGGGCGCGGCCCAGCCGGGCCAGCACCGCGGCGTCGTCGTCAAGGCAGAGAATGCGTCCTAGCTTATCCATCGTTCGCCTCGCTCTCGGCGCCGGGCCGTCCGTAATAGGGCTTGAAGCGTACCGACGCCGTCGTACCGCGGCCGAGCGTCGACGTAAGCCGGAAATCGGCGCCGGCTTCGCGGAGTATCCCGGCGCAGACGGACAATCCTAGGCCGCTGCCGCCGCTCCGTCGTCTCGTCGTGAAGAAGGGATCGCAGGCTTTACCTAAGGTCTCCTCGTCCATCCCCTCGCCGTCGTCGATTATTTGCGCGGAGACGAGGCCGTCTTCAAGCGAGCTCCGCACGACGACGGCGCCGCCCCGGCCTTTGAGCGCCTGCAGCGCGTTTTCGATAAGGTTCACGAAGACCTGGGCCAACTTCATACGGTCGCCGCGCACCTTCGGGAGCTCGGGGTCGAGCTCGTCGGCGAACGCGGCCCCGACGAGCCGCGCCTCGTGCCGCAGGAGCCGCATGGCGTAGCGCAGGGCCTCGTTCAGGTCCACGGCGCCGGCCTCGCCTTCGGGCCGGCTGGCGTAGTCCTTAAGCTCGGCCACGATGCGTCGTATGTGCTGCGCGCCCATGAGGAGGTCGTCGAGCATGGAAGGCAGCTCCGCGGCCAGGTCGTCGTATGAGAAGCCCCGGATGCGGAAATCCGGCTCGGCCCGGGCGACGCGCTCGATGGCGGGAGCCAGCTCCCGCCAAATCTCCTTGAGCATGGGGACGCCGCGGAGCACGGCGTTGTTCGGGGTATTGATCTCGTGCGCGACGCCGGCCGAAAGCATGCCCAGGGTACGCAGCTTGTCATGCTCGGCCGTGCGCTCGCGGCGCTCGCGCTCCTCCCGCAGAGCCCGGGCGAGGGCCAGCTGGCCGCGGAGGCGAAGGAGGAGCTCCGCGGCGCCGACCGGCCGGACCAAGTAGTCGCTGGCGCCGGCGTCCAATGCTTCCTTCAGGTCCTCCGCACGAGCCGAGTCTACGACCATCAGGACCGGTAGGATTCGGTCGGGGTAGGCGGCCAGATCGGAAGAGCGTCGTGTAGGGAAAGAGTGTAGAACTCGGTGGTC
>CALKWG010000535.1 GCA_938004315.1 uncultured Spirochaetaceae bacterium | reverse complement strand
CGGCCGAAAGCCTGGCCATAAGGGCCGTGGAGGGCTACGGTCGCCGCGTGGGCCAGGCCCTACCCGCCTCCCGCGCCGCCTTAGCCTTGCCCGGACGCAAGGCCGGCTACGAGCGCGGCATGCTCCTAGCCGATCCTAGTCTGCCGATCGTATGCGGCGAGGAGCTTATCGCCAAGCTCCTTCCCCTACCCGGCGAGACGCGGCTCTGCCCCGCGGACCAAAAAAATAGGCCGGCGATACGCGCGGGCGTGGAGGCGGAGCTGGCCGTAGGCAGCGCCAAGGCCGACGCGACGCTCTGGCCCATGAAAGATAGCCCCTTTGTCCGCCTGAAGCTTTCGGAGCCCCTGGCCTGCCCGGCGGGCTTCGCCATGGTCGCGCTGCGCAAGGGCGGCGCCGAGCTCATAGGCCGCGGCTTCGTCATAGGCCAGGCCGACGAGCTATCGCCGCGCAGGAAGGGCGGCGAGCGCGAGCCGGCGGCCGACCTAGCCCAGCGCCTAGCCGAGGCGGAGGCGGCCGCCGAGGCCCTACGCGGAGCCGGCTGGGACGAGGCGCCCGGCCAGGCCCTGGCGAGCCTGGCTCCGATCTACGCCCGCGGCTGGGCGCGCCTGGCCGATCTAGGCGATAGCTGCCGCGCGGCCTTAGCCGCCGCCTGCCCAGCCGGTCTTGCGCTCTGCGGCCAGGCGGTTTTCACGCGCCGCCGTTACGATGAGCTCAAGGCGGCCCTACTCGACGGGGCCGCGAAGCCGGGGGGCCTGAGCCGCGCCGCGGCGGCTTCTAGTTCCGGGCTCGAGGGCGTCGCGCTCGACGGCCTCTTGGATCGGCTGTGCGCCGACGGCGCCTTAGGTAAGCAAGGCGCGGCCTGGATGATACCCGGCGCTAAGCCTGAGCCGCCGGCCGCGCTCAAAGCCCTGGCGGCCAGGCTCAGGGCCGCCGGCAAGGACGGCCTTGAACCGGGTAAGAGCTGCCCCCAGGCCGAAGCGGCGGGCCTGAAGGCCCTGTGCTCCTACGGCCTGGCCATGCCGCTAGACGGCGGGATCTTCTTGGACGCCCAAGTGTATGACGCGCTCGTGCGCGCCGTGCTGGCCGGCATGAAACCCGGCCGGAGCTTCAGCGTACCCGAGGCCAAGGAGAGGACGGGGCTATCCCGGAAGTATATCCTGCCGCTCCTCAATAGGATGGAGAGCGCCGGTTGGGTAAAACGCCGGGATGACGAGCGTACGGTATTAAAGCTACCCGGCTAAACCGACGGGATCGAGAATCCTGTCGGCGGCGTCGCCGTCGAGCTCTCGTGGAGCCTACAAGCCTTATACTGAATGAGCTCGTCGACGCAGCGCATGAACGAGGCGATGCAATCGCAGTACAGCGAATAATAGACGGCGCGGCCGCGGGCTTCGTCGGTGACGACGCCGGCGCCGCGCAGGACCGACAGGTGCTTAGAGACGGTGGAGATGTCCGAGCCGACGAGCTCGGTCAGCTCGCCGACGTTCTTGGGGCCTTCGGCCAGGGCCTCGAGTATGAGCATGCGGCTGGGATGCCCCATGGCCTTGAATACCGTGGCGCGATCTTTGGCGCGCCGTAGCCTAGCCTGTTTCATGGCCCTATTGTGCGCTCAATTGGCTTTTCGGTCAAGTTATATTTATATAGATGTAGCGTATTCATCAAGAATTACGCCAAATTCGCCGTATTTACCGCGAAGCGCGGCCGATTCTCGGCGCGCGAGGGATAGGAGCGGAAAGCCCGGAGGCCGAAAGGTCGAGGACTTGGAGCGGATAGCCCGGTCCGCCGCCCAGGCGGACGCGCCCAAGACGTTCGCGCCCGGCCCTACACCAAGGCGGGGCGCCTAGGCTATACTGCCGGCCATGGCGACGACATACGACGACAAGAAGATTATCTACAGCATGTATCGGGTGTCCAAGAAGCACGGCGTTAAGCAGGTGCTCAAGGACATTAGCATTTCGTACTACTACGGCGCGAAGATCGGCGTGATAGGCTTGAACGGCTCGGGCAAGTCGAGCCTGCTACGCATCCTGGCCGGCGCGGATACGGAATTCGCGGGCGAAACGAACGTGTCGCCGGGCTACTCGATCGGCTTCCTGGAGCAGGAGCCGCACTTAGAGGCCGGCAAGACGGTGCGCGAGGTGGTGTCCGAGGGCGTGCAGGAGCTGGTGGACCTCCTTAAGGAGTTCGAGGAGGTGAGCGAGGCCTTCGGCGACCCGGACGCGGACTATGACAAGCTGGCCGACCGCCAGGCTAAGCTGCAGGAGAAGATCGAGGCGGCCGACGGCTGGAACTTGGACGCCCGCCTGGACCTGGCCATGGAGGCGCTGCGCTGCCCGCCGGCCGACCAGGTGGTGGACGTGCTCTCCGGCGGCGAGCGCCGACGCGTGGCGCTCTGCCGCCTGCTCCTGCGTAAGCCGGACATCCTCCTCTTGGACGAGCCGACGAACCACCTGGACGCCGAGACGGTGGCCTGGCTGGAGCGGCATCTGCAGCAGTACGAGGGCACGGTGATCGCCGTGACGCACGACCGCTACTTCCTGGACAACGTGGCCGGCTGGATCCTGGAGCTGGACCGCGGCGAGGGCATTCCCTGGAAGGGCAACTACTCCAGCTGGCTGGAGCAGAAGAAGGATCGCCTGGCCCAGGAGGAGAAGGGCGACTCCGCCCGCGCCAAGACCTTGGAGCGCGAGCTGGAGTGGGTGCGCATGAGCCCCAAGGGCCGCCACGCCAAGAGCAAGGCGCGCATCAGCCAATATGAGAAGCTCTTGGCCGACGGCGAGCGCGAGAAGGTCCGCGAGACGAAGCTGGTGATCCCGCCGGGGCCGCGCCTGGGGCAGGTGGTGATCGAGGCGCAGAAGCTGACCAAGGCCTTCGGCGACAAGCTCCTCTTTAAGGACATGGACTTCACGGTGCCGCCGGGCGCGGTGGTGGGTATCGTAGGCCCCAACGGCGCCGGTAAGACGACCCTCTTTAAGCTGATAGCGGGCATGGAGAAGGTCGACGGCGGGGCGATACGCCTGGGCGATACGGTGAAGCTGGCCTACGCCGACCAGATGCGCGCGGGGCTCGACCCCGATAAGACGGTCTGGGAGCAGCTCTCGGACGGCCTGGATATCATCAAACTGGGCGGGACGAAGGAAGTGAACAGCCGGGCCTACTGCTCTTGGTTCAATTTCTCCGGCGCCGACCAGCAGAAGAAGGTGGGCGTGCTCTCCGGCGGCGAGCGGAACCGGCTGAATCTGGCGGTGATGCTTAAAGACGGGGCGAACGTGCTCTTGTTAGACGAGCCGACGAACGACCTGGACGTGAACACGCTGCGGGCGCTGGAAGAGGCGCTGGACGAGTTCGCCGGCTGCGCCTTGGTCGTAAGCCACGACCGCTGGTTCCTAGACCGGGTCTGCACGCATCTCTTGGCCTTCGAGGACGGCGAGGTGCTCTGGTACGACGGCAACTGGTCGGAGTACGCCGAATACCGCCGCGAGAAGCTGGGGCATGACGCCGATCGCCCCCACCGGTACGTATACAGGAAGTTAGAACGTTAATTAATGCGGCCGCCGACGATCCGTTACGCGGGCGATCGGCGTCCGGATCGCTGCCCGGATTCGCCTTAGCGAATCCGGGGCGCCAAGCCCGGCAGGGCTTGGCGAACCCGCCCCGCCGCTCAGCGCGGGCCGGCGGCGAGCTCGGCGTAGAGCCGAAGGCCCGGCCCGGCCTCCGGCTCGCCCTTAAGCATGGCGAGCTGCAGGTCGGGCGCGGCCCCGCGCGCCAGGCTTCCGCCTATGACGGGCTCCAGGACCCGGGTTGCAAGCTCGTCGGACGAGCCAGGCGGCAAGCGCAGGTCGATGCGCACGAGGCCCTCGCTATGATCCATCCCCAAGGAAAGGCCCGTCGAGGCGGCGAGCATGGCTTCGAGCGCGTCGCTCAGTACGATGGCCAGGAGCCCCGCGCACTGGGGGTCGAGCTCCGCCCCGCGCGGAAGGTCGTCTCGGTGGCTAGCCTCGAAGGTCACGCAGGGGTCCTTCGGGAAGCAGGCTTCCCCCGCACGGGTGGCCAAAAGGCGCAGAAGCTCGGCGGCGTCTATTCCGGCAGCGCTCGTGCCCTTTCCCATGCCGCGCGATAGGGACAGGTCGTTGACCGCAGCCAGCGCGCGGACCCGGCGCGTAAGGGTTTGGCAAGCCGCAGGGTCGCTTTAGATCGGAAGAGCGTCGTGTAGGGAAAGAGTGTAGATCTCGGTGG
>CALKWG010000534.1 GCA_938004315.1 uncultured Spirochaetaceae bacterium | reverse complement strand
ATAGGCGACGCCGTGAGCGGGCCGGCCACCGCCAGCCAGGCCATGGGCATGGCCAAGGAGGCGGCCAAGGCCATAGACGAGGAGCTCATGGGACGGCGCGTCTTCACTACCCTCTTTAAGGATTTCAGCTACTCGAGGCTCGCGCCGCCGCCGGCTCGTAAGACTAAGCGCGCCGTCGCCAGGCTCATCCCGCCCGAGCAACGCTGCGGGAACTTCCAGGAGATCGCCCAGGGCCTCTCGGGGGCGGAAGCCAAGGCCGAGGCGAGCCGCTGCCTCCGCTGCGACCTGCGCGACAACGCGCTCAGCCCTTGGCGCTAAGGAGTACGGACATGAACGCGACGATGAAAACGATAGAGCTGTTCATAGACGGCGCGCCGGTGAGCGTGGCCGAGGGCGCCACGATCATGGACGCCTGCGCCGCGGCCGGCGTAGCCGTTCCGTCGCTCTGCCACCTGAAGGGGGTCTCGTCCAACGCGTCCTGCGGCATCTGCGTCGTAGAAGTCGAAGGAGCGAAGAGCCTGGTGCGATCATGCGTACAGGCGGCCGCGCCGGGCATGAAGGTGCGTAGCGCCAGCCCGCGCGTGCTCGAAGCCAGGCGCACGGTCACCGAGCTCCTCTTGGCCAACCACCCGGACGACTGCCTAGCCTGCGTGCGGAACGGCGGCTGCGAGCTGCAGGCCCTGTCGGAACGCATGGGCGTTCGGCGTAAAGCCTACCCGCGCGTCAGGAAGGCGCCGTCTATCGACGCCGTAGGGCCGGCCATCGTCCGCGATAACGATAAATGCGTGCTTTGCGGCCGCTGCGTAGCCGTCTGCCGCGAGGTCCAGGGCGTGTCGGCCATAGACTTCGCCGGCCGCGGCCTACGAAGCCATGTCGCGCCCTTCATGGACGGCCCCCTGTCGACCTCGGTTTGCGTCTCCTGCGGCCAGTGCACCTTGGTCTGCCCCACGGGCGCCCTGACCGAGCGGGACGAGTGCGACGAGGTCTTCGCCGCGCTCGCCGATCCCGCCAAGACCGTCATCGTACAGACGGCGCCGGCTATCCGGGCCTCGCTCGGCGAGGCGCTCGGCCTGGCTCCGGGCTCGTTAGGCACCGGGCGCATGGTCGCCGCCCTGCGGCGCTTGGGCTTCGACAAGGTCTTCGACACCCAGTTCACCGCCGACCTCACCATCATGGAGGAAGGCTCGGAGCTCCTCCATCGCGTGAAGAACGGCGGCGTCCTACCCATGATCACCTCGTGCTCGCCCGGCTGGATCAACTTC
>CALKWG010000533.1 GCA_938004315.1 uncultured Spirochaetaceae bacterium | reverse complement strand
GAACGTACGCGACTATAAAGAGCCCGGCATCATCGTGCAGACGCCGGAGGAGTATCTCAGGACTCAAGCCTAGAGTTATGCATAGAAAACGTAGTGCGATGGCTGGGTGAAAAACCTCTCCTTGATTCCGACCGATTTAAACTGTAATATTAAATATGTCGGAACTACTAGTCCATAGCCGCTAGGAGGCTTGCATGGGTCCGTACATACCCAGAACGCTCGAGGCCAAGATACGGGAGGTTTCAGGTCATTTCCCGGCCATACTCCTCACGGGGCCCAGGCAGACGGGTAAGACTACGCTGCTCCAGCGCTTACAGGAGGACGGCCGCCGCTACGTAAGCCTGGACGCCATGGCCGCCAGGCTCCTGGCGCACGATGACCCGGAGCTCTTCCTGCAACGCTATCCGCCGCCGGTCATCATCGACGAAATCCAATACGCTCCCGAGCTCCTACCGGCCATCAAGCTCGCCTGCGATACCCGGAGGCAAAACGGCCTCTTCTGGCTGACCGGCTCGCAGCAGTTCAGCCTCATGCGCGGCGTCACCGAGAGCCTGGCCGGCCGCGTCGCCATCGTCTACTTGAACGGGCTATCGCAGCGAGAACAAAACGGCCAGGCAGATCGGTCGGCGCCTTTCCTGCCGCCGGGGGAAGCGAACGCCCCCGTCGAGCCGCTCACCGAACCCGCGCTCTTCGAAAGGATCTTCCGGGGATCCTACCCCGCCCTCATCGCCGACCCGGGGCTCGACCCGGGGCTATACTACGCCTCGTACGTACAGACCTACCTAGAGCGCGACGTTCGGGAGCTCTCGCAGGTGGGTAACCTGCAAACCTTCTTTACCTTCCTAAGGGTCATGGCCGGGCGGAGCGGCGGCGTGCTCAATATGTCGGAGGTAGCCCGGGATTGCGCGGTCAGCGTACCCACGATTAAGAACTGGCTCAGCATCCTCTGCGCCACCTCCGTGGGCTACCTCCTTAAGCCCTGGCTTTCGAACCAGAGCCCCAGGCTCATCAAGTCCCCGAAGTTCTACTTCCTCGATACCGGCCTCTGCGTCTACCTGGCTGGCTACGCCTCCGCCGCCACCCTCTCGGCCGGAGCTATGCGCGGGGCAATCTTCGAGACTTGGTGCGTAAGCGAGCTGCTCAAATCCTGGTGGTACGCTTTGAAGGAGCCGCCGGCCTATTACTACCGCGATAAGGACGGGGCGGAGATCGACCTCATCTTAGAAACCGACGGGACCATCTATCCGGTAGAGATCAAGTTAGGCGCTACGCCAAAAAAAGACTGGATACGGCACTTCGCCGCCCTTCAAAGGGCTAAACGCCCTATAGGCCCGGGCGCCGCGCTCTGCCTCTGCCCTGAACCCTTCCCTTTGGACAGGATAAACCAGGCTCTCCCCGTAGGCATGCTGTAGGGGGCGACTCGCGAGCCCCGGACCCCCGGAAATGAAAAAAGCCCGCCCCGGCCCCGGTAAAGGGGTTCGGCGCGGGCTTTCTTTGGTCCGTTCCGCGGCAGCCTTTAGGCTAGCCGCGAATAGGGGATCGGCTTACCAGCGGTTGCCGAAGTCGCGGCGCGGGGGGCGCTCGTTGGCTTCGTTAACGCGGAGGCTGCGGCCGTCGAGCTCGCGGCCGTTCAGGCCGGAGATGGCGGCCATGGCGGCGTCGTCGGAAGCCATCTCCACGAAGCCGAAGCCCTTGGAGCGGCCGGAGTCGCGGTCGATGACGATGTTGACGGACTGGACGTCGCCGTACTGGCCGAACGCGTTGCGGAGGCCGTCTTCGGAGGTACCGTAGCTGAGGTTGCCGACGTAGAGTTTCTTAGCCATGAGAAGGTCCTTTTCCCGGATCATTGCCGGGTAGTGAAATGGGCGTGGAACGGATTCGGGAGAGGAGGCCAGATACTTTGCTACGCGGAGATGCGAGATTCGCCGGGCGGGTAGAGAAGCATAGGTCGTTCTTTAATCGGCAGAATTCTAACAGGTTCACGGTCCTCGAAAACACGATTCGTCCAACATTCTGGAGCATATACGAACTTGGGGAGAATGTCAAAGGATATTTTTAGGGGCCGAATCCTCTCCGGCCTTATGAACAGGTTCCGCTAGGGAAGGAGCGCAAGGCAGGCAGCCGCCTTATGCAAGGGGGC
>CALKWG010000532.1 GCA_938004315.1 uncultured Spirochaetaceae bacterium | reverse complement strand
TCCTTCTCCATCAAGGCGAGGTCGCGGCGTATGGTGATCTCCGAGACCTCGAGGAGCTTACTGAGGTCGAAGACGCGCACGTGCCCGTCGCGCTGTATCAGCTCGATAATGCGCTTGTGCCGCGCCGCCTGCGCGTCTGCTAGCAGCAGGTGATCGCTATCGCTCATGCCTCGATAGTATGTCTCTTCAGCCGATTGTGCAACACCGTTTTTTTTATGCTTGTAAGTTATCAAAAAAAGGTGTTATAGTGATCGAAAGCGAACAGGCTCGGTGCGTGTTTTGCATCATTATTGGAGTCGCCTATGTTACAGAATCTACTGGACGCTATGGAGAACGCTGTCAAGGCCATCGATGCCCACGGCGGCCGCGAGCTCGTACTCGTCCATCACAATGATACCGACGGTCTCAGCTCCGGGGCCGTAACCATGACGGCCTTCGAGCGTTGCGGCTTTATCGTGAGCCGGTTTTCATTAGAGAAACCATATCCCCAGGTGCTTGAGCGCATCTTCGCCGAGACGGGTCGCATCGTGGTGTTCGCCGATTTCGCCGGGCGCATCGCCCCGCTTATCTCCGCGATGAACCGCGGCCGCAATCTGGTCGTCATCCTCGACCATCATCCGGCCATGCCGTCGGTCGATCCTTCGGTCTTGAACCTGGACGGCGAGCTCTTCGGCTTGAAGGGCGACCGAGACATATCGGCCTCCGCGACCTGCTATCTCTTCGCCGAGACGCTGTTAAAAAGCCGGGGGCTCGAAGCCGAGGACCTGGCCCAGCTCGGCGCGCTCGGCGCCATAGGCGACGGCTTCTTCGTAGACGGGGCCCTGGCCGGCGTGAACAAGGCGGTGGCTGATAAGGCTATGCGCGCCGGATTCATGCGGGCCGAGGCGCGCGAAGGCGGCGAAGCCTATACGATACGGCTGGGCGCCATGGATTACGAAGCCGAGCTCCTCTGCACGGCCCTGGATACCGCGGGCGGGGTGGGCTACTACGACGGCGGCCCCGACCGCGGCATACGCATCTGCCTCGCTGGCCTCGACGCCGAGGCTACGAGCTATGTGGACGGCCTTCAGGCGACGCGGGACAGGATCTTCAACGAAGAGATCGCCGGGCTTCACGATCGCCTCATCGAGACGCCGCACCTACAGTGGTTCGACCTCGAGGAGCGCTTTCGGCCCATGGGCATCAAGATGGTCGGCGTGTTCTGCACCATGATCAAGGATTCTGAGCTTTTAAACGGAGAGAAGTATCTGGCCGGCTTTCAGCGCATACCCGACGAGGTGCCCGGCTTCGGGCCCATCGCCTTCGGGAGCACGAAAATATCCATGCGGGTATCCAAGGGGCTGACGGAACGCATCAGGGCCGGGCGCATGCCCGGATTGGATAGTTTCCTGCCTCAGGCGACCGAGGAGCTCGGCGGCTTCGTGGACGCGTGCCACGGGCTGTCGGCGGCCACGACCGTCAAGATAGGCCAGGAACGGGAGCTGATCGAGCGCGTAGAGAAGGCGCTACTAGAAAGGATGGCGAGCTATGGGTAAGGGTAAGGGCTTCGGCAAGACGATCTTAATTGGCGACCAGTTCGTGCTCTGGGAAATTCCGGCCATACTCGCGGCCATCCCCTTCGAGACCGAGTGCACGGTCGAACGGCGCGCTTCGGGCGCCGGTTGGACCCTGGACGACCGGCGCATCGAGGTGCCCGGCTACAAGAAGGAGAAGGAGCATGACTGCAAGGTCTCCTTCGACCGCATGGTCGAGGTCATGGGCCTCGACCTACAGAAGACGCCCATCCATATCACCGTGGGCGGCGATCTCCTAGCCGGCAGCGGCGTCGGCGCCAGCGCCGCTATCTGCGTGTCCTTCGCCCGCGCCTGCAACGAGGAGTTCGGCCTGGGCATGGACATCGTGGATATCAACCGCGTCGCCTGGGAGGGCGAGTTCGGTTATCACGGGCTCCCCAGCGGCGTGGATAACACCGTGTCCACCTTCGGCGGCGTCATCAGCTATCGGATCAAAGACGGGGTCAAGCAGTTCGAGCGCGTGCGCCTGTCCAAGCCCGTCGAGATAGTCTTGGGTAACAGCGGCGTCACCTCGAACACCGCTTCGCTCCGCGGCTTCCTCATGGAGCAGGAGAAGGCCGACCCGGCGCTCTTCAACGGCCGCCTGGACGCCATCCGGGCTCAGGTCCGCGGCCTCGGGGAGGCCCTTGCCAAGGAAGACCTGCGCGAGACGGGCCGCATCATGAGCGCAAACCATCGTATACTGATCGACATGGGTCTATCGCACCCCGAGCTCGTGCGGCTCTGCGAGCTGGCCGAGTCCTTGGGCGCCTACGGCTCCAAGGTGACCGGCGGCGGCCGCGGCGGCTATATGGTCGCCCTGACACCGGGCAAGGAGCTGCAGGACCGCGTGGCCTCCGCCTTCGAGGCTCAGGGCATCGCGACCATACGCGCGACCATAGGCGGCGCCTTGACCGACGCCCGGCAGTCGGCGATACTGAACTAAAGGCCTGATGCCCCGCCTGCGGGCGGGGCCGTGGCGGCCCGAGGGGAGACGGCATCGTGTCGATCTACAACGCGTTCGATCTTTTAGGCGGCTTGGGCATCTTCCTCTTCGGCATGGTGATGATGAATAACAATCTCACCGCCTTAGCCGGCGATCGCCTGAAGAGCCTCCTTATCGAGCTCACCAAGACCAAGACCCGCGGCTACCTCACGGGCCTGGGCGTGACCATCGTCAACCAGTCCTCCTCGGCCACGACCGTGCTGGAGGCGGTGCTCGTGGGCGCCGGGCTCATGACCTTCCAGCAGAGCCTGGCGGTCACCTTGGGCGCGGAGCTGGGCTCTACCTTCTTAGGCCAGCTCTTCGCCTTCCCGAAGATCACCCGATTGGCGACGCTCTTCGTGGCACTGGGCTTCTTCGCCTATCTTCTGGCCTCTAAGAAGCAGCATAAGTCGGCGGCTAACGCGGTCTTGGGCTTCGGGCTTTTATTCCTGGGCATGGACATGATGTCCCGCTCCCGATCGGAAGAGCACACGTCTGAACTCCAGTCACCGAATACGATCTCGTAT
>CALKWG010000531.1 GCA_938004315.1 uncultured Spirochaetaceae bacterium | reverse complement strand
CCACCGAGATCTACACTCTTTCCCTACACGACGCTCTTCCGATCTGAGGGCGCCGCGCGCGTTCCCCGGATAGTACATGAGCAGCTGGGTAGAGATGGGCTTTCCCGCGTCGTCGATGATGAGCGCGATGTTCATGGGGGTATCGTCGTCTATGGCCCGCTGTATGGGCTCCACCCGCAGGAGCGAGACCATATAGGCGCCGAAGACCGCGACCAGGGCGATCATGAACGCGAGGAGTATCAGGCTCGGGTTAAACGTGGTCTTTCGCATGCTGGGCTCGGCGGCGGTATTGTATAGGATAGGCGGGCGAGGGACAAGCTCACGGGCAATAGCCGTACAGGCGGCCGTCGGCGACGATCCGGGCGGCGCCCTCGGGAACGAGCCTCCGCCACGCGCCCCGCCCGCGGATGCGGTCCCGCACCATCGACGAGGAGATCGGTATAGGACTGTTATGGGCCTGGCGGTGCGGATAGGGGAAGCCGGCGCGGACGCTTTCGCCGCCCGGCTCGGCTCCCGCGGCGGGGCGCCTGGCTATGACGAGGCCGGCGAGCTCGACGATACGCTCCGGCTCGCGCCACGAGGCGAAGCCGGCGGCCAGGTCGTCCCCTATGGCCAGCAACGCCTCCTCTCCAGGATAGCGCTCGCGCAAATGAAGGAGCGTGTCGACGGTGTAGGATGGGCCGTCGCGGGTTAGCTCGCACTCGTCGATCTCGAAAAGGCTATCGCCCGCTACCGCGGCCCTGAGCATCGCGACCCGCAAGGCAGGCCCCGGGTCGTCGTCCAGGCTCTTATGCGGCGGGACGCGCGCCGGCACCAGGACGACGCGGCCGCAGGAGAATTCGGTGGCCAGCTCCTCGGCCATGATGAGGTGGCCGACGTGGACGGGGTTGAAGGAGCCCCCCAGGATCAGGTAGGCCACGCTTCCCCCCAGCTATCCGTCGGACGGGACGCCTCCTCGGCGGCCTCGGCCTCGGCGACCATGCGGAGGAAGACGGCCGACAGCTCGTCGAGGCCCTGGCCAGAGAAGACCGATATGCCGTAAAGCTCCTCGCCCGGCAGGGCGGCTTTCAGCTCCTCGAGCCGCCCTTCGGTCTCCAGCAAGTCGAGCTTGGTCCCGATGATCACGCGCCGCTTCTTCGAAAGCTCCGGCGAGAAGGCCTCGAGCTCCCCCAGGAGCACCTTAAAGGCGTCGGCATAGCCCTCGTCGGAGAGATCGATGAGGAAGGCGAGCGCCGCGGTGCGCGAGATGTGCTTGAGGAAGCGTATGCCTAGGCCCGCGCCGTCCGAGGCGCCCTCGATGATGCCGGGGATGTCGGCCAGGATGACGTCGCGGTCGTCGCGGGTCAGGACCCCCAGGTTCGGTATCTTGGTCGTGAATGGATACGGCGCTATCTTGGGCCTGGCGTTCGTGAAGCGGTCGAGGAGGCTGGACTTACCCGCATTCGGAAAGCCCACGAAGCCGATATCGGCCATCATCTGCAGCTCGACGCGCAGCGCGGCCTCCTGCCCCGGCTGGCCGGGCAGGGCCGTGCGGGGCGCCTGGTTGACGCTGCTCTTGAAGTGCACGTTCCCCCAGCCGCCGTTGCCGCCGCGCAGGAAGAGCCAGCGGCCCTCGCCGGCCGTGCCGAAATCCTTGAGCACGGCGCCCGTGGCGGCGTCCTTGATCACGGTACCCGGCGGTACCGGGATGACGACGTCGTCGCCGTCCGAGCCGTGGCGGTTACGGCCGGAGCCGTCCTCGCCGTTCCTAGCCTTGAAGTTATGGGCGTAGCGAAGATGGGCCAGGGTGCGTAGGTTGCGGCGCAGCTCGAAGATCACGTCGCCGCCGCGACCGCCGTCGCCGCCGGACGGACCGCCGCGCGGAACATATTTCTCGCGCCTGAAGGCTATGCAGCCGTTGCCGCCCTTGCCCGAGCTGACGGTGATGGTCGTTTCGTCGGCGAACTTATTCATGTCGTACAGGGGGCCTCCCGCCCCGGGGTAGCCGGCCGCGCCTCGCTCGCCTCCGCCGTCGGGGGCCCGGCGCGGAACGGCGGCCGTAATGCACGAAGACCGCCATCCGGCGGGCCGGCTGGCGGTCTTCTATCGCGTACCGATCCGGCCGCGGGAAGCGGCCCGCGCGTTAAGCCTGAACCGGCTCGACGGACGCGAATTTGCGGCCGCGGTATTCCTTGAACTGAACCTTGCCGTCGACGAGGGCGAACAGCGTATCGTCCTTGCCGCGGCCGACGTTCAGGCCGGGATGAATCCTGGTGCCGCGCTGCCTGACGATGATGCCGCCGGCATTGATCATCTGGTCGCCGTAGACCTTGACGCCCAGGTGCTGGGGGTTGGAATCGCGGCCGTTTACGCCTTTATGAGCCATCTAAAGCCTCCGTTCGCTCTCGTTAATGATGCGTATCGCGCCGGGGAACTCTCGCTCTAAGGAGGAAAGGCCGACGAGCAGGAAATCCCCCACCCCCCTGACCATCCCCTCCGTCTCCGGCGCGGCGCGCCGAACCCGGAAGCTTAACAAGCCGGGCGACGGGGCCTCCCCGGCCAGCTCGACGCCCGGATACTGCGCTAATGTCTCGTAGGCCGTCCGTAGGAGCACCGTAGCCCCGGCGCAGGCCAGATTGCGGCCCGCGGGCTCCGTTCCGGCGTGCCCTTCGGCGCTCGCCGAGCGCAATAGGCCGTCGGATCCGACACTCACCCTGACGACGAGCCCCTCGGGCTTAAGCCCCAACGATATCCTCTACCTTGAGCAGGGTGTAGCGCTGGCGGTGGCCCTGCTTGCGGCGGTAATCCTTCTTGGACTTGTACTTGAAGACGATGATCTTATCGCCCTTCACCTGGTCCTGGATGACGGCCTTGACGGCGGCGCCCTTCACGTAGGGAGCGCCGACCTTGACGGCGTCGCCGGACACCATGAGGACGTTCTCGAGGCTCATGGCCTTGCCGGCCTCGCCTTCCATGCTATCTACGCGGAGCACGGCGCCCTTCTCGGCGCGGTACTGCTTGCCCTGTACTTCAACGACTGCGTACATGCTATCAACCTCTTGCGTTCTGTATGACGAGGCCTGCGCGTTGCGCTGGCCGACGCGTACCCTTACGGCGTCCGACGGGCGCCCCCCGGTCGGGGAAGGCGGGAGCCGATGCCGCCCCCAAGGGGCGTACCGGCGCGATTTTATACTATGGCCGGCCGCCGGGTGTCAACCGGCGGCCTTGCGCGGGCCGCCGGCCGACCGTTTACATCTGATCGACGGTCTCGATGCCTAGGAGAGAAAGCCCCAAGGCCAGGGTATCGGCCACCGTCCCGCAGAGCGCCAGGCGCCCGCGCTTGGTCGACTCGTCCGGAGCGCCCAGGACCGGGCACTTCTCGTAGAACGAATGGAAGAGCGAGGCCAAGCCGTACAGGTAGGTGCACAGGCGGTGCGGCTCGAGGCTCCTCGACACCTGGGCTATCACGTCGGGGAGCTTTAGGAGCTCCACGGCCAGGGCGCGCTCCTCGGGGGCCGAGAGCGGCGTCGGAGCGTCGGCCGGCTTCACGCCCTGCTCGGCGGCCTTGCGGAATATGCCCTTTATGCGGACGTAGGCGTTCTGAAGGTAGGGCGCCGTATTGCCCTCGAAAGCCAGCATGCGCTCCCAGCTGAAGACGTAGTCTTTGATCCGGTCGTTAGAGAGGTCGACGTACTTGAGCGCGCCTATGCCTATGGCGTGCGCGATGCGTCGCTTATCCTCCTCGGGGAGCTCGGGCGACTTCTCGCTCACGATATCGTACGCGCGCTTCAAGGCCTCCTCCAACAGGTCGGTCAGCTTGACCGTGTCGCCGGAGCGCGTCTTGAACATCTTACCGTCCTCTCCCAGGATCGAGCCGAAGGGCGTGTGTTCGGCCAAGACGCCTTCGGTGATCCAACCGGCCATCTTGGCGACGGCGAAGATCATCTCGAAGTGCTGTTTCTGCGGCGCGCCAACGACGTATACGAGGCGCGTGCAGCCGAGGTCGCGGATGCGGTGCCGCAGGGCCGCGAGATCGGTGGTGTCGTAGCCGTAGCCGCCGTCGCTCTTCTGCACGATAAGGGGTACCGGCTCGCCGTCGCGCCCCTTGAAGCCCGCGGGGAAGGCGCAGAGGGCCCCTTCGCTCATCACGGCCACGCCCTTGGCCTTGAGCTCCTCGGCCGTGGGGGCGAGCATATCGTTATAGAAGCTCTCGCCGTAGTAGTCGTCGTCGGTGAGGAGCACGCCGAGCTCGGCGTAGATCTTGCCGAAATAGCGCTTGGACTCGTCGATAAGGAGCTTCCACAGCCGTACGGTCTCGGCGTCGCCCGACTGCAAGGCCACGACGCGCCTCCTGGCGCGCTCGGCGAAGGCGGGATCCGCGTCGAACTTCTTTTTGGATTCCTTATAGAGCGCGTTCAGGTCGCCGATGGCCTTGACGCCGCCGGCCAGGCCCAGGTCGACCATGTGCTCGATGAGCTGGCCGAATTGGGTGCCCCAGTCGCCTAGATGGTTCCGCCTGAGCACGGTATGGCCCTGGAAGCCTAGGACCCGCGAAATCGCGTCGCCTATGAAGGTGGAGCGTATATGGCCGACGTGCATCTCCTTGGCCACGTTGGGCGCCGAATAGTCCACGGCCACGAGCTCGGGCCTCTCGGCTTTGGGCACGCCCTTGCGCTCGTCCTTGGCGATCTCATAGACGGCGCGGGCCAGGAAATCGGCGGAGAGCTTGACGTTCACGAAGCCGGGGCCGGCTATAGCCACGGACTCGGCCATGGACCCTAGGTCCAACGCGGCGATTACGGCCTCGGCGACGGCGCGGGGAGGCTTACCCATACGCTTAGCCAGGCTCATGGCGAAATTCGCCTGCCAATCGCCGTGGGCCGCGTCCTGGGCGGAGCGGACGAGCGGGTCGGCGCCGGCGTATTCATCGCCGAATGCGGCCGCGATGGCCGTGGAGAAGGCCGCGCTGAGCGTAGTCTGAGGGTCGTTCACGGGTAAGCCTCCGAAGAAAGTATAGGAGGCAGTATAGCCTGAAGGCGCCCGGCGCGGCTAGAACGAGAAGCTTTCCTTGATGGTCAGCCCGCCCGATTGCTCGACCCAAATCGTAAAGCGGTCGCCCGCCTTCACGAGGCGATGCGGCGCGCTGCCGTAGACGCTGCGGACGATCCCCGCCCGGCGTCCGGCGGCCTCGTCGTCCATGAGCGCGACGAGCTCCGTAAGGCGCGCCCGATAGGCCTCGGGCGCGATGCCGTAGATATCCTCGTCGGCGCGGCCGAAGGCGTAGGGAACGCCGTCGGGCCCGCGCGCCCCCAAGGCGACGCCCTCGGCCTGCGGGACGAGCTCGGAGAAAACCCGGTACGGTATGGCTATGTTGACGCGCCGCCCTTGGGCTATCTCGGCGTACTCGAAATTGCAGACGATGGCGTCGAAGTAGACGTCGGAGCCGGCGATGACGATCGTCTCGGTCGCCGCGGGACGGTCGGGCCGGGCGGGGTCGTAGTACGAGAGCTCCAGGGTCAGCTCTCCGCCGGAGGCCGCGAGGGCGCGTACGTCCATGACGCGCCGGCGGCCCTCCAGGTTACGGAGCACCGCCGAGAGCTCCCGTATGCGCTCGGCGTTGACCCGCGCCTCGTCGAACTTCGCCAGCCCGTCGGAGAGCGTCACCAGGGCCAGGCTCGACAGGAGCAGGGCCGCGACCACGGGAAGCGCGGCGACGAGCCCCAGGGCGAGGGCGTAGAGCTCCTTCAGGGCTATGAAGAATCCTTCCGCCGCGCCTAAGCGTTCGCCGGCGGCCTTACAGGCTAAGGCGCGCGCGCGGAGCGCGGCCCAAAGCCGGAGGGCGGCGTAGGCGACGAGGCCGGCGGCCGAAAGGCCGAGGCCGAGGGGCGTGGTCAGGAGAAAACGAAGGGCGCCCGCGGCCGCGTCGACCGCGGCCCGTAGGTTCGAAGCTTCCATCCCGCCCTACTCCTCGAGTATCTCGATGCCGCCCTTCTTGCGGGCGACCACTTTATAGACGACGCCGAGCTCGAAGCGGCGCAACTCGGCCAGATCGTGCACGGCGTTCCCGAAGGCGCCGCGAACCGGCTCGCCGGCGGTCATGGCGGCGTAGAGGCGGCCGAGCTCGAGGAGCTCGGCCTCGCCGAACGGCCCCCCGCGATGGCTCCTCGGCCTCCCCTCGCCCATAACCGCGTCGAAGAGCGGCGCGCCAGCCGCCGGGGCGACGCGCTCGGTGAAGATGCGGTAGGGAAAGGCCAGCCAAGCGTCGCCGCGCGGCAGCGCCAGGAAATCCAGGTAGAGCGTCTCGCCCTGCAGGGAAAGCTCGGCCGCCGCATACTCCTCGCCGGCCAGGTCGTAGAGCCGGTAGCGCAGGACCAGGCGTCCGTCCCGGCGCTCGGTGACCATGAAGCGCAGGGGCACGGTCTCGGCCTGCAGGGCCAGGATGGAATCCTCAAGCGTAGCGATACGCCCGCGCTGCAGGGCGGTCACGAGGCTGAAGGCCCCGTAGGCGGCGGCGGCCAGGAGGAGCAGGACGAGCAGGGGCACGAAGACGCCGCCCCGCCGCCGCGGTCGCCTCGGCCGCCGAACGGCGCCCGCCTCGCGCGCCGCGGCCGTCGCGGCCGCTCCCGATCCGGCGACTCGTCCGCCCTTCCTAGGCTTCGCGCCGATCATAACGCGCCTCCTTGCTTGCAGAGCGCCAGGAACTCGTCCTCCCCGACGATGGGCACGCCGAAGGACAGGGCCTTCTTGTTCTTTCCCGAGCCGGAGCCGGGGTCGTTCGTGACGAGATAGGAGAGCTCTTTGGTCACCGAGCTCCGCGCCGCCCCGCCCAAGGAGGCCACGAGGGCCTCGGCCTGCGAACGCTTCATGGACTTAAGCTCCCCGGTGAAGCAGAAGCTCAGGCCCGAGAGGGGGCCTTCGGGGCGCACGACCGAGCGCAGCGTCAAGGGGCCGGCGGCGATCGCCTCGTCCATCTGATCGTGCAGCTCGCTCAAACCCCTCTGCAGCGCCTGAGCGGTAATCTCGCCGAAGCCTTCGATCTCGGCCAGGTCCTCCGACCGGGCGGCGCGTAGCTTTTCGAGCGTATCGAAGCCGGCGGCCGCCGCCTTCTCGGCTATCAGGAGCCCTATGTTCTCGATATCGAAGCCGGCTATGAACTCAGGCAAGCTAAGCTCCTTCCGGCTTTGGAGGCTACGCAGCACCTTGGCCGCGGAAAGCTCGCCCATGCGCTCGTAGCCGGCGAGCTCCTCGGCCGTGAGGCTATAGAGCTCGGCCACGGTCCGTACCCGGCCTGCCTCGAAAAGACGCCCGATGAGGCCTACCCCGAAATCCCGCACGTCCAGGACCGAGAGCCATTTCTCAAGGCGGTGCAGCGCCTTCTTAGGGCAGGCGGCGTTGGGGCAATAGAGCCGCGTACCCTCGTCGACGAGCGCGGCGCCGCAGGAGCAAGTCTCCGGCGCTACGATCTCGACGGCGCCAGGCGGGTTCTCTACGAGGCCCTCGATCTTGGGTATGATCTCGCCGCGCTTGACGACGATGAGCTTGGAGCCGATCTTCAGGCCCATGCCCTTGATGGTGTTCGTGTTGGCCAGGTTAGCCCGCTTGACCGTGGTGCCTGCCAGGCGTACCGGCTCGATGACGCCGATGGGCGTGTAGTTGGCCCCGCTTTCGCTCCATTCCACCGCCAACAGCGTACTGAGCGCCTCTTCCAAGGGGAACTTGAAGGCTATCTGGCGCTCGGGCCTGGCGCGCTTCATGTCCTCGGGATCGCTCTCGGGGCATTTCACTACGAGGCCGTCGATATCGTAGGGCAGATCGGCGCGTGCGGCGACGACCCGCGCCCGGTAATCCACCACCTCATAGGGTTCGGAGAAACATTCGCTGCGGGCGACCTTGAAGCCCTCGTCGGCGAGCCAAGCTAGCTTAGCCCGCTCGTCGTCGAAGGGCGGGGATAGCTCGTATGAAAACAGCCCGCCGGGCTCGGCGTCATAGAGCCCGCGGGGCGCGGCGTCGTAGCAGATCAGGTCGAGGAACTCGGCCCCCTGGCCGTCCTTGCGCTTCATGATGCCGTTGGCGGCGTTGCGGCAGTTGGCCTTGTCGGCGAAGCGCTCGCGGTGCACGGCCTTGGCCATGACCACCTCGCCGCGCACGGCGCCTGAGAAGGGCTCGTCGAGCTCGCGAAGCACGCCGTTCATCTTCAGGGCGTTGGCGCTGATATCGTCGCCGACCGATCCGTCGCCCCGCGTCACCGCGCGTACGAAACGCCCCCCCTCGTATTGCAATTCTAGGCTCGCGCCGTCCAGTTTGTCCTGCACCACGTAGGCCGACGGAGATATTTTCTTGGCCCAGGCCAGGAACTCCTCGGGGTTGGCCGCCTTCTCCTGGCTACCCATGGGCAGGATATGCTTAGCCTTGGCGAAGCCCCCCGAAGCGTCGGCTCCTACCGCCTGGAGGACCGCGCTCCGAGGCGCGAGCTCCTTGAGCTCGTCCCAGAGCGCGTCGAAGGCGGCGTCCGAGATTTCCGCCTGGCCGTTGTAGTAGAGGTCTTGATGCCGGCGAATCTCTCGCTCGAGCTCGGCTATGCGGCCTGACTTTGGGGGCATGGTTCGCTCCGATCACCGGAATACGGACGACGCGACGGGCGGCCGCGGCTCCGCCCGCGTATTGTAGGCTCCTCGCCGCCGGGCGGTCAACGGAGACGCCGCGCGCCTATACCTCTACCCGCTTGGCGAAAAAAGAAGCCGGACGACGCCCCTATAGGACGCCGCCCGGCCTAATTAGCCGCCCAGGGGCCGCGTAGGGCGAGGGGGATTTACCCCCCCTGCTTCACGAAGGCGTCCCGGTAACCGAGGGCGCGGACGCGCATCAAAGCGACGCCCGCCTCGTCCCGCGACAGAGGACCGACGTAGACGCGCCATAAGGCGCCGCGGGCGTCCGCCAGGCTCTCGACCAGGGCGAGGTGACCGTTCCGTACCAGGCTCGCGACGGCATCGTCCGCCCCCGCGGCGCTCCTAAAGGCCGCGACCTGTATATAGAAGCTGCCCTTCACGAGCGCCCCGCTCACGCTCGGAGCGAGGGCGACGGCCGGGGCCGGCGTTACGGCCGGGGGCGCCGCTACCGGCGGCGTCGCCGGCGTAACGGGCGAGGCCGGCTGCGCGCCTTGCGGGGGCCGCGGATCGGTCGGCTCGAGGGTGATCACCGTATCGGCCGGCGGCTGGGCGGCCGGGGGTTGGGCGGCCGGCGGCGCCGGGCTCGGGGTCGGGGTCGGCGCGGCCGCCGGAGGCGTCGCGTCGGCGAGGACCGGCTCGGGCGCTCGGCTCGGCTCGGGTTGCGGTCGCGATTCGGTCGTAGCCGGCGTCTCGGGTACCGCCTCGATAAGGCCTTGGACGAATTCAAGCCTGGTCTCGGCGGCCGCCATCGAAGGCGCGCTCTTGGCGACCACGAGGGGGGCCTCATCGCCGGGCTTATGCTCGAGCGGCGGCATCTCGACCATGGCGAGCCTCAGCTCGGGCATGCGAAGGGACGGACTGTCGATGCGCGACAGCACGGCCTGGGGCAGTTCGTCGGCCTCGAGCTCGGGCCAGGCCAAGGCGGGCGTCGGCGCGCCGCGCGCCCGGTTCGGCGCGGTCCTGGCTAGGGCTTCCGCCCGCTCATCGGCGCTTAGCCGAAGATCAGGAGCGCTCAGGGGGACGGCGGGCGAGACCGGAGAGGGGATAATCGGGTCTGCCGCGAGCGGGGCTTCGCCCGGCGCGACGGCCTCGGCTAAGACGATGCGGGGCCAACGCTCGGGAGGCAGGGGCTGGCGGCCGGACTCCGCCGTCGCCCTAGGCGGCGGCGGCGCCTCCCTCAAGCTGAGGCGAGTTTCGTCGCCGGGCGCGCGCAGGCGGCCGGCCAAAGCCTCGGCGGACTGGACGCTCGCCAGCGGCGCGTCGGCGCCGGGGAGATAGACCAAGGGTATAATGGGTTCGGCGGCTCGGCGTCGGCCGCTTGAAAGCTCGGGCATCAAGGCCGGCGCCTCGAAGGTGCGCGGCCGCGCCGGGGCCTCGAAGCGGATGGGCGCTTCGTCGGGCTTGGGCATGGGAATCGTAAAGGCCAAGGGCGAACTATCGGGCGCGGCCGCAGCTTGCGGCGCGGCGGGAGCCGGCTCGGGCTTGGCTATCGCCGGCGCGGCCGGCTCGGGTAGCTGAGGCAGGATGACGGTTCGGACGGGCCTGGGCCGCGGTCCGTTCACGGGTACGGGCGCCGCCGGAGCGGCCGCCGCGGGCGGCGGGCTCGGCGCGGGGCTTTCAGCCAGGGGGGGAGCCTGGGCTACGATGCCCGGCCCGACGGGAGCCTTGTCCACGACGGCGGGCCGTGCGTCCGCCGGGCCCGGGCTCGGGCTAGCCGCGGCGGGCGCGACGGCTTGCGGGGCCGCGGGGACCGGCGCAGGCGCGCTCGGGGCGGGACTGGGCTCTAAGACGTAGCCTAGGCGGCGCAGCTCGGCTTCGGCGAGTATGCGGGGATTAAAATCGGGATCGGCCGCCCGGCTCCTCCCGGCGGGGCTGAGCTCGAGCGCGCTCCTGGGCTCGGAGGCGCGGACGCGGGCGACGCGCCCCAGATCGGAAGAGCACACGTCTGAACTCCAGTCACCGAATACGAT
>CALKWG010000530.1 GCA_938004315.1 uncultured Spirochaetaceae bacterium | reverse complement strand
CTTGGTTAAAAGAAAATTACGACTGCGAAGTGATCGCCGTTTGCGGCGACGTGGGCCAAGCCGCCGACTGGTCGGTGCTCAAGGCCAGGGCCCTCGCCTCCGGCGCGAGCTCCTTCGTCGTCCAGGACCTAAAGAAGGAATTCGTAGAAGGCTACCTCTGGCCCCTCGTGAAGTCCGGCGGGCTCTACGAGGGCAAATACCTCCTGGGGACCTCGGCGGCCCGGCCCCTGATCGCCAAAGGCCTGGCCGAGCTAGCCCTCGCCGTCGGCGCGGACGCCATAGCCCACGGCTGCACCGGCAAGGGCAACGACCAGATACGCTTCGAGCTCGGCATCAAGGCCTTCGCCCCGGAGATGGAGATCATCGCCCCCTGGCGGATCTGGGATCTAGCCAGCCGCGAGGAGGAGATCGCCTACCTGGAGGCTCGGGGCATACCCGTGCCGACCAAGAAGGACGACTCATACAGCCGCGACGATAACCTCTGGCATATCAGCCACGAGGGCCTCTCCCTCGAGGACCCCTCGCTCGAGCCGTTGTGGGAGGGCATGCTCAAGATGTGCTCGACGCCCGATAAGGCGCCCGAGAGACCTGAGTACGTCGAGCTGGGCTTCGAAGGCGGCGTGCCGGTGAGCCTCAACGGCCTGAAACTCGGCGGCGTCGAGCTCATCGCGGCGCTCAACGTCATGGCCGGGAGGCATGGCGTCGGCATACTCGACATGGTGGAGAACCGGGTCGTGGGCATGAAGAGCCGGGGCGTCTATGAGACGCCGGCCGGTACGGTCATCATGGCCGCCCACGGCAAGCTCGAGGAGCTATGCCTGGATCGGAAGACCCTCTCGTTCAAGCAGCTGGCGGCCCAGCGCTTTGCCGAGCTCCTGTACGAAGGCGATTGGTTCAGCCCCCTCATGGATGCGCTCAAGGCCTTCGTCGACTCGACGCAAGAAGTAGTGAGCGGCGTCGTAAAAATGAAGCTCTATAAAGGCTCCATGATCGCCGCCGGCGCATCGTCGCCCTATTCGCTCTATGACCATAGCCTGGCCAGCTTCGCCACCGGCCCTCTCTTCGACCACCATGACGCCAGCGGCTTCATTAATCTTTTATCGCTCCCGGTCAAGGCGCGGGGCCTTATGAAGAAGAGGCTCGCCGCTTCGTCGGCCGCAGGCGCGGCCAAGGTCGCCGGCTTGGCGGCGAAGGCGGCCGTAGGCGACGCGACCTGCAAGGGCTCCTACAACGCCGACTGCGACATGGCTCTCCCGCCCGCGGGCGGCGAGGCTCTCGGGCTCAGCCCCTACGCCTCGAGCGCGAGCCTCTCCCACGTGGGCATCATCTCGGCCGCCAAGGAGCGCGACGCGTCGCTCCATCTGGCCAGCGCGTCGTAGAAGCGCCATACTAGGAAGGGCGGCCGGCCTAAAGCCGCGGCCCGCCGTCCCTCAGTCTTTTGAAGGAGACGAAAAGCGTGAAGAAACTATGGGAGACCGAGCCGGGCGCCCTCGACCCCCGCGCCGAGGCGTTCATGTCCAGCGTCAGCGTGGACAAGGAGCTTTTAGAAGAGGACCTCGCTGGTTCGATAGCGCATGCTCGTATGCTCGGCGAACGCGGCATAGTGCCCAAGCCCGACGCGGCCGCCCTGGTTGAAGCCTTAGAAGACATGCTCAAAGCAGCTCGCTCCGGCGAACTTAAAGTCGACGAGAGCGCCGAGGACGTCCACTCCTTCGTCGAGGCCGAGCTCGTCGCGCACCTGGGGCCCGCCGGCAAGGCCGTCCACGCCGGGCGCAGCCGCAACGACCAAGTCGCCCTAGACCTCAGGCTGTACCTGCGCGCCGCCTTCCTCCGCGCCGAGGCAGGCGTCAAGGCGGCCGTCCGTGCCCTCGTCGCCCTGGCCGAGCCGAACGCGGAGACCCTCATGCCCGCCTACACCCACATGCGCCGAGCCCAGCCCATCACCCTGGCCTATCACCTGGCCGCCTGGGCCGCGGCCTTGGAGCGCGACGCCGACCGCTTCCTAAGCGCCCGCCGCCGCGCCGACGAGTGCCCCTTAGGCTCGGGCGCCGTCGCCGGCTCGGGCCTGCCCCTGGACCGCGAGGCCACGGCCCGCGCCTTAGGCTTCGCCCGCCCCAGCCGCAACGCCATGGACGCCACCGCCGACCGCGACGCCTGCGTCGACTACGCCGCGGCCGCCTCAAGCCTCTTCATGCATCTGTCGCGCTATTGTGAAGAGATTATCCTCTGGACCGGCGCCGAGTACGGCTTCATGGGATTAAAACCGAGCTGCTCCACCGGCTCGAGCATTATGCCGCAGAAGCGCAACCCCGACGTCGCCGAGCTCATCCGCGGCAAGGCGGGCCCCGCCTTCGGCGCGCTCATGGCCCTCTTAACCATGCAGAAGGGCGTGCCCCTAGGCTACGCCCGCGACCTGCAGGAGGACAAGGCGACGCTCTTCTCCCTCGTCCGCGCCGTGGACGGGGCGCTCGAGGCCTTCGCCCTGCTCGTCGCCTCGCTCGAGCCCAAGCCCGGCGCCATGCGCGCCGCCTTGGATTCGGGCCACGCCGAGGCGACCGACCTAGCCGAGCTCCTCGTGCTCAAGGGCCTGCCGTTCCGCGACGCCTACGGCGCGGTCAAGGCGGCCATCGCCGTGGCGGACCAGAAGGGCGCGCGCCTCGCCGATCTTTCAGCGGCTGACTTCGACGCGGCCAGCCCTCTGTTCAGGGTCGCCAAGATCGACGTCGCCGCCCTAGGCCCTTGGCTCGAGCCGGCCGCCTGCGTCGCGCGCCGCTCCCTGACCGGCGGCCCGGCCCCCGCCACGGTCCGCGCGGAGCTCGAGCGCCTCAAGGCCTTCAGCCTTACGCCCTGAGTAGGTAGTTATAATAAGATAAGGGGGCGCCACGAGAGCGAAAGCGGAGGACCCGGCTTTGACGCGCCCCCTGCCGCGGGCTTCCGCCGCCGCGAAAGCCGGCGCCGGCGATCCCGCGGCTCCCCTAGGCTCGTGCTGCGGCCGGTCGGCTATCGGCCGAACGGCCGGCTGCCAGGATGGCCTCACGCCGCTCGCGCTCGCGCTTTTTGTGGGCCAGGATATCCGCCCGCGTCACGATGCCTACCACCCTGTCGCCGTCCAGTATCGGCACGTGGCCTATGTCGCGCTCGAAGAGGAGCTCCCCGAGCTCGCGCACCGAGGCCTGTGGTCCGGCGCTTATGAGGTTCTTGGACATATAGGTGCGCACCGGCACGTGCATCTGACCGCCGCGCCGGCCCTTGGAAATGTCGCGCAGGGTTAGGAAACCCACCGGCGCGCCTTCGTCATTCAACACCGGCGCGCCGGTATGGGCCATGCGCTCAAGCGCCAGCGAGGCCTCGAGCAGAGTCTGGCTATCGCGGAGGCAACCCACCTCGGGGCTCATGATGTCGCGCGCCGAGGGCGCCGGCTCCAGGAGCGCGTCCAGGTAGTCCATCACCTTGGCGGCCACGGCGCGGCCGTCCTCGGCCTTGACCGTCCCGCTCCCGGCCTGCCGATGCCCGCCGCCTCCGAAGGCCGCCAGGAGCTCGCCCATGTTCGCCTCGCTCTTGGCCGCGCGGCCTATGATCAGGAGCTTGCCTTTTTTCTTGAAGAAGAAGAAGCCGATGAGGATCTCCGCCTGCTCCACCTCGAAGGCCTGCTCCAGCACCGAGCCTAGGCCCTGGCAGTCCTCGTCCAGCTCCATGAAGCAAGAGTGCACCTCGTGCCCGCGGTGGCGCGAGCGCTCCAGCTTCTGTAAGAGCTCGTGGAACAGAACAACCTGCTGTTTGTCCTGCAGCGGCGCCAGGAATTCCTTGACCATGGTCAGCGAGGCGCCCTGAGCCAGGAGGAAGGATGCGACCTCGAAGTCCTCCTGGCAAACGTTGGCGTGCGTAAAGTTGCCGGTGTCGGCGTAGATGCCCGTCAGCGCTATGGTGGCATCCTCGGGCTCCACGAAGACGCCGTGGCGCATGAGCTCCAGGCCCAGCTGGGTCGTGTTGGCGCCGAAGGGCCGCTCGTGCACCAGGGCGTTCGGGATGTCCCTATCGTCCTGCGGGTGGTGGTCGAAGACCTCGAAGCGCGCGCCCGAGTAATCGCCGGCCTGCTTTAGGTACTCGGCGATGCGGTCCATGCTGCGGGTATCTACCACCACCACGTGCGCGAGGCTCCTACCCTTGAGCTCGGCCGCCGTGGCCAGGGCCAGGCGGCGCTCGTAGAGGTGCATGAGCTTCCGCGCCACCGGGTGCACGAGGTGGCTGCGTACCGGTACGTGTTCGGGGAACAGGTACTTGGCCAGGACCATGGAGCCGATGCAGTCCAGGTCCATGTTGCTATGTCCGACGATGATCTTCATACCGGCTCGATGATAACGTATCTCGAGCCGGCGCGCAAAAGTTAAGCGTTAGGCGCGCCCGTTTCGGAACGCTATGAGCCTGCGCCTCGCCGACGACTCGAAGGGCAGGCAGACGGCCAGCTCTAAGAAGGCCCCGTACAGCGCCGAGAGGAGCGCTATAGCCAGGTTCGGACCCAGGCGCGAGCGATCCTCCAGGAACATGAGCATGGCTACCACGCCGATGAGGATGCTGAAGAGCGCCGCGGCCAAGACATAGCGCCCGGCGGTTTTAAAGAAATGCTCGGCGTCTTCGAGCTCCGCCTCGCTCGCCTCGCGGCTCGCGGCGCTACGGAAAGCCCGGGCCATCTCGCGCGGGCTCCAGCTCGTGGCGAGCATCACCAGAGGTAGGCCCAACATCATGACGCCGCTGGCCGCGTCCAGGTAGGCTAAGACCCCCGAGACGGTTAAACCGCTCCAGAATCCTCCGAACGCGCATAAGACTAAGGCCGCGAGGCCTCCTAACAAGAAACGAAGTCCAGAACCTTTCATACGTCCTCCTTAGGCTGAGCGCCCCGTAGCGGCGCGGACTTAAAATGCATCATGCCGGCCTCGATCATGCGTCCTAGTCCTTCGCCCAGTTCGCGCGCCGCCAGCTCCATGACGCCCGCCTTCGCGTCGATGTGGCGGGCCAAGGGGGCTTCAGGCGCGCAGGCCGCGGTCAGGAGCGCCGCCCCGAGCGCGCAGGCCGCTAACGCCGCCGTGCCGGCCAGCTCGCCCCGCCTGCGCGCGAGCCTAGGCAAGGCGGGCGGCTCGGGCGAGGCGGCGCCCGCCAGGCGAATTTCATCGGCGAAGTACGCGGCGAGCAGCTCTTCGGGTTCGGCGCCTTGGCGGCGCGCCTCAGGATCGCGCATCGATAGCCTCCTTCCCCGCCCGCAGGAACGCGCGCATGCGATGCAATCGCCACTTCACCGTCCCTAGGGGGCTCCCCGTGGTCGACGCTGCTTCGGCTAGGCTGAGCCCCGCCCCATACACCAGATAGGCCAGCTCCCGCTCGGGAGCCGGCAAGGCCGACAGGAGGCGGGCGGCCTCCGCGCGGCGCTCGGCGTCTAAGAGCAGCGCCTCCGGGCCGGGCCGCCGTTCGTCCCCCCGCGCGTCGAACTCAGACGGCTCGACAGGGAGCTCGACCTTCCGGCCCGCGCGCCGTAGGCTCGAGAGCGCGAGGCGGCGGGTCAGCGCGAATAACCAAGGGGCGAAGGGGCGTGATGGGTCGTACGAGGGCGCCTTCTCCATGGCGCGTAGGAGCGCGTCGCCGGCCAGCTCCTCGGCGTCCTCCGCCGAGAGGGCGGCGAACGAGCCGAGGTAGACGATGAGCTTAGGCCGCCATGCGCGCCATACCTCCTCGAAGAGCGCGCGCCGCCCGTCCGCGTTTAAGTTTTCGTTATCGCGGAACTCGCGCCGCCGCCGTTCGTCCATCGTGCCTTAGTATACGCCGCGGCTCGGCGAGAGGTTGGTAAAAAGTAGGGCGGATCGACCGTAGCCTAGCCACCGTCGACCCGCTCTGCGTATCCTGATGAAGCCCTCGTTACGGCTTCGCGGTCCTGGCTATCCTGAACCCGATGCGGAAGTTCTTGTCGTAAGCGCCGCGCCAATAGCGGTTGGCCGTGCGGCAATCGTTGGCGCCGAATATCCAACTGCCGCCGCGTATGACCCGCACGTGGCCTTCGGCCGCGCCGATGGGATCGAGCTTCGGGCTTTCGTCGTACTCGGCGTACCAATCGTGGCACCATTCCCAGACGTTGCCGCCCAGGTCGTAGATGCCCAGCTCGTTGGGCTTCTTTAGGCCGACCGGCTGGGTCGAGCGGCCTTCGTAGAGCGAGGCCCCGTGCATGGAATAATCGACCGTCGTCTCCGAGCCTTTGAATACCCATTCGTCTCCCGAATTGCCCGAATACCAGGCCACTTCGTCGATTAGGTCCGAGCCGGGAAAGAGGAAGCGCCGAGCGCCGGGGGCCCGCTCATGCCCGCCGGAGGCGGTGTATTCCCATTCGGCCTCGGTCGGGAGCCTATACCCTTCGACCAGCTTGATGTCCGTCGTCGGACGACCCTCCGCATCTATAAGCTCGTGCTCGACGTTGTAGGCGGGTTTAAGGCCCACCCGCAGGCTGAGCCAGTTGCAGTAGTCGACCATGTCCCACCAGCTCAGGTTCACGACGGGTCGACTCTCACGCCCCCAGCCGAAGTCGTAGAGGGCATGTCGCCCGGTCGCCAGGGTGAAGCGGTCGTACTCGTCGAAGAAGACCTGGTACGTCCCTATAAGGAAGTCGTAGCTCAGCGTCACCTCGTGAACCGGCCTCGTCCCGTCCCAGAGCTCGCCGGTCTCGTCGCCTATGGCGAAGCTCCCCGCTTTCACTAGGGTCATGGCCGGCGTCGCGTGGGGGACGCTTAGCTCGTCCGTTATGGGCTCCACGATCGCGGCCTCCGCCCTCGGGGCGGCGCACGCGAGGCTTAGGCAGGCTAGGGCCGCCATGGCGGTCGCGGCGGCGATTAGGCGACGCGTTCGCCTAAGGGTGTCAGGTCTCATCCATTCCTCCCGGCGGGCGCGGGTTCCTATGCGCCCGGTTTCGATACCGGCATAATAGGCGCTATGCGCCGCGGAAGGAATTGGAAAAAACTCTTAAAAGCGCTTCTTATCCCTCCCTTAGCCTCATGCCGACTCGTTGGCGTGCCGCGAGATGATCTCCTCCTGATGGTCCCTATCCAGGTCGACGAAGTAGTCGGAGTAGCCGGCGACGCGCACGAGCAGGTCGCGGTAGTCCTCAGGCTTCCTCTGGGCGGCGCGCAGGGTCTCCGTATCGACGACGTTGAACTGCACGTGATGCCCGCCCAGGCTGAAGTAGCCGCGCACCAGGGCCGCGAGGCGCTCGAGCCCTTCGTCGCCCGAGAGGGCGGCGGGTAGGAAGCGCTGGTTGAGCAGGGTGCCGCCGGTCCTGGCTTGGCCGAGCTTGCCTAAGGACTTCATGACCGCGGTCGGCCCCTTGCGGTCGGCGCCCTGCGATGGCGAGGTCCCGTCCGATTCGGGGGCTCCGGCGCGGCGGCCGTCGGGTGTGGCGCCGGTCTTAAGGCCGAAGTAGACGTGGCAGGTCGTGGAGAGGAGGTCGATGTGGTAGATCCCGCCGCGCGGCGACGGCCGGCCGTCTAAGAGCTTTAGGAGCGTGTCGATGACCCGTACCGCGATGCTATCGGCCCGGTCGTCGTCGTTGCCGTACTTGGGCGCCTTGTTCGTAAGGAGGAGGCGCAGGGCCTCCTGGTCCCGCCAGTCCGAGCGCAGCGCCGTAAGGAGGGTATCCATAGAGACGCGACCGCTTCGGTAGACGAACTCCTCTATGGCGGCGAAGGAGTCGCTCAAGGTGCCGAGTCCGACGAACTGGATATAGTCGGTGTTATACTTCGCGCCGCCGTCGTAGTAGTCGCGGCCCGAGGCGACGCAACCGTCGATCAGGACCGAGAGGAAGGGAGCGGGCGCTAGGCGGGCGTACATGCGGTCTAGGTAGTGAGACACGTGCAGTTTGGTTTCTATAACGTGGGACAGCTGCGCCTCGAAGGCCGCGTACAGCCCGTCCAAGCCCTTGAAGGAGCGCGGGTCGCCCGTCGCCGGCCCCAGGCGACGGCCGCTCTCCGCGTCGACGCCGTCGTTCAGCGCGAGGAGGAGTATCTTAGGCAGGTTCATGTAGCCGTGCAGGATGTAGGCTTCCTTGCCGAAGCAGCCGGTCTCTATGCAGCCGGAGGTGCCGCCCTCGCGCGCGTCGCCGGGCTCCTTGCCCATGCCTATCATGGCCTGGGCCACCTCGTCGGCGTTGAAGAGGCTCGGGTAGCCGGCCCCGTTGCGTATCACCCGGCACGCCTCCTTAAGGAGCCCGTCGGGGGTCTTGGCCGATACTTGCAGGTTGGCCTGCGGCTGCAACAGGCGAAGCTCGTCGAGGACCTCGAGCGCGATATAGCTTAATTCGTTCGATGCATCTTCGCCCTCGCGCGTGAGGCCGCCCAGGTTTATGTTGGTAAAATCGTTATAGGTGCCGCTCTCGGCCGCCGTGACGCCGACCTTGGGCGGCGCCGGGGTGTTGTTTACCTTGATCCAGAGGCAGGACAAGAGTTCCTTCGCTTGTTCGCGCGTCAATCGCCCTTCGCGCAGGTCGCGCTTATAGAAAGGCCCCAGGTGCAGGTCGAGACGGCCGGGGCTCATGGCGTCCCAGCCGTTGAGCTCGGTAATGGTCCCTAGGTGGCAGAACCAGTAGGCCTGCAGGGCCTCCCAGAAGTCGCGCGGCGCCTCGGCCGGCACGCGGCGGCAGATCTCCGCGATGCGCCTAAGCTCGGCCGCCCTGGTCGCATCGGGCTCGGCGGCCGCCATGCCTTCGGCCAGCTCGGCATGGCGCTCGGCGAAGCGTATCGCGGCGTCGCAGGCCAAGGCCATAGCTTTTAGTTCTTCATCTTTGTCCCATGCATCGCGATCAGCGGCCCAGTCGATCAGGGTTCGAGCCTGCTCTATCTCTTCCTTGGCGGCGCGGAGGCCGCGGCGGTAGATCGTACCGTCCAAGGAGGTGTGGCCCGGCGCGCGTTGCTCCATGAACTCGGTGAAATAGCCGGCCTCGTAGTAGGCGAGCCACGCTTCCGGGAGCTCGGCGAAGGCGCGGTCGCGCATGCTCCGTCCGCGCCAATAGGGGATGACCGTCTCCCTATAGGCCTCGATGTCGGCCTCCGATACGGCATAGCTGGTCATCGGTCGGCCGTCGAGTATGCGAAGGTCCTCGACCGAGTGGCAGGTGAGCTCGGGGAAGGACGACACCGCCTTGGGCGCAGGGCCGCGCTCCCCGACGATCAGCTCGCCTTCGCCTATATAGATGGTCTTCTTATCGCATAGATGGTAGAAATTCCCCGCGCGGAGCATCGGCGTCGAGAGCGTGCCCGCCCGCTCGCGATAGTACTCGGTGGTGAGGACGGCCCGCTCCGATGAAAAGCTCGGCTTGGCGTCTACGCTGGCCTTCCGTAAGGCCTTGATCCGTTCGGTCATATTAAGCTCCTATGCGGACGCGTAGTCCGCGACCTTCAAAGATGGAGGCGACGCGCTCGAGCCGCCCGCGGCTCGGGGCTTCCGTCCCGGCGGCCGGGTAGGCGAGGCCGCGTAGGGCGTACTTGCCTGTTCCCGAGTCGTGGTAGGGTAGGATATGGAGTTCGGGCTCCGGCGCCCCGCCTAAGCCCGCGTCGCTCGATACGGCCGAGCCCGGTCCGCCCGGCGTCGCCGCGGATAAACCCCGAGCGGCCCGAGCGGCCCGAGCGGCCCGCGCGGCTCGCCAGCTCGCTAGGAGCTCGGCGGCCAGCTCGGCCATGGCCGTAAGCTCGACTTCGGCGTCGTTATAACCGGGTATGAGCGGCAGGCGGAGCGCGTAAGCTAGGCCCTCCCGGGCCGCGGCGCGCAGGTTGGCGAGTATGGGCGCGTTCGATACGCCCGTATGCAGGCGATGGAGCCCTTCGTCGGCGAACTTGAGGTCGAGGAGCAGCAGGTCCGCCCCTCGCGCGACGCGCATGAAAATCTCCGGAGGCGCGAAGGACGAAGTCTCGATAGCCGTCCGTATGCCCTCGTCCCGGCAAGCGAGGAGCGCGGCTTCGAGGAAGGCCGCCTGCATAAGCGGCTCGCCTCCTGAGAAGGTCACGCCGCCGCCCGACGCGTCGTAGAAGGGCTTGTCGGCGCGGAGCTCAGCCATGAGCTCCGCGAGGCCCAGGCCCCGGCCGATACGGCGCAGGGCGTCCGTGGGGCAGGCTTCGGCGCAGGGAGCCGGGCAAGCGGCGCAGCCGGCCGCGCGCTGCCGCGTCCTCGGGTCGAGGCCGTCCGGACAGGCCGTAACGCAGGATGAGCAGCCGAGGCAGCGCGACGCGTTGAAGCTGAGCTCGGGCTCGGGCGAGAGGCCTTCTGGATTATGGCACCAGGCGCAGGAGAGGGGGCAGCCTTTTAGGAATACGGTGGTCCTGATCCCCGGGCCGTCGTGGGCGGCGTCGCGCCGGATGTCGAAGACGAGTCCCCTGCGCTCCGCGGCGGCCGCGCGAGCCGCTACCCGCCCCGCCTGCGTCACGAGTCGCCCCGCGCGGCCAGGTAGTAGGCCTTGATGAAGCGCTCTTGCACCGCGAAGGACCAATGCACGTCGCGTATGTACGCGGCCGCGCCGACGAAGTCCCCGGCCTTGAACAGCTCGACGATCTTCTTATGCTCCTTCACCGA
>CALKWG010000529.1 GCA_938004315.1 uncultured Spirochaetaceae bacterium | reverse complement strand
CATCGAGGGCGACCCCCACTCCGTCATCGAGGCCATGGCCATCTGCGGCTACACCATCGGCGCCAACAAGGGCTACGTCTACATCCGCGCCGAGTACCCCCTGGCCATCGACCGCCTGAAGATCGCCCTGCAGCAGGCCCGCGAGTACGGGCTCCTCGGTAAGGACATCTTAGGCACGGGCTTCGAGTTCGACATCGAAATCCGCCTCGGCGCCGGCGCCTTCGTCTGCGGCGAGGAGACGGCCCTCCTGCAGTCCATCGAAGGCAACCGCGGTATGCCCATCCCGCGCCCGCCCTTCCCCGCGGTCAAGGGCCTCTGGGGCAAGCCCACGGTCATCAACAACGTGGAGACCTGGGCCAACATCCCGGTTATCCTGACCAAGGGCGGCGCCTGGTTTGCCAAGATCGGCACCGAGACCTCCAAGGGCACCAAGGTCTTCGCCCTCACCGGCAAGGTGAACAACTCCGGCCTCGTCGAGGTGCCTATGGGCACCACGCTGCGCGAGATCATCTACGACATCGGCGGCGGCATAAAGGGCGGCAAGAAGTTCAAGGGCGCCCAGACCGGCGGCCCCTCCGGCGGTATCATCACCGAGGAGTACCTGGACACCCCCATCGACTACGAGAGCCTGACCTCCCTGGGTTCCATGATGGGCTCCGGCGGCCTCATCGTCATGGACGAGGACGACTGCGTGGTCGACGTCTCGCGCTTCTATATGGAGTTCTGCGTGGACGAGTCCTGCGGCAAGTGCTCGCCCTGCCGCATCGGCACCAACCAGATGCACGCGATCCTGGTGAAGATCACCAAGGGCAACGGAACCATGGAGGACCTGGACAAACTGGAGAAGATCGGCGTCGCCATGAAACGCGCCGCGCTCTGCGGCCTGGGCCAGACCGCCCCGAACCCGACCCTGTCCACGGTCAAGCGCTTCCGTGAGGAGTACCTGGAGCACATCCGCGACCACAAGTGCAAGGCCGGCGTCTGCAAGAGCCTCGTTAGCTTCACCATCGACAAGGACAAGTGCATAGGCTGCAGCCTCTGCGCCCGCAAGTGTCCGGTCAACTGCATCAGCGGCAGCAAGGCGGATAAGTATACCATCGACGCCTCCAAGTGCATCAAGTGTGGCGAGTGCTTCAAGGCGTGTAAGTTCAACGCCGTCCTCAAAGGCTAAGTAAGGAGTAGGCCCAATGGTCAACGCGAAGATTAACGGCGTACCGGTCCAGGTGGCCGAGGGGACCACCATCCTCGACGCCGCCGAGAAGGTCAATATAAAGATTCCCAAGCTCTGCTATAACGACGACCTGCCCCCGTGGGCGGCCTGCGGCATCTGCGTGGTCAAGGTAGAGAAAAACCCCAAGATGCTCCGCGCCTGCTGCACCCCGGTGGAGGAGGGCATGAGCATCATCACCCACGATCCCGAGATCGTGCAGGTGCGTAAGACCGTCATCGAGCTCATCCTGTCCACCCATCCTGACGACTGCCTGCAGTGCCCCCGTAACGGCTCCTGCGAGCTGCAGACCCTAGCCGCCGAATTCGGCATACGCGAGCAGCCCTTCGAGAAGCGCCTGCGCGACCTGCCGGCGGACTGCTCCACCGGATCCCTGGTGCTGAACCCCGAGAAATGCGTGCGCTGCGGCCGCTGCGTCAAGGTCTGCCAGGAGATGCAGAACGTCTGGGCCATCGAGTTCCTCGGCCGCGGCGAGAGCACCCGCATCGCGCCCGCCGCCGACGTACCCTTGGCCGAAGGCCCCTGCATTAAGTGCGGCCAGTGCTCCGCACACTGCCCCGTGGGCGCTATCTACGAAAACGACCAGACCAAAGAAGTCTGGGACGCCCTGATGAAGAGCGGCGAGGACGACCTGACCTGCGTGGTGCAGATCGCCCCCGCGGTGCGCGTGGCCCTGGGCGAGGAATTCGGCCTGGAGCCGGGCACGGTCATCACCAAGAAGATCTACGCGGCTCTGCGCCGCCTGGGCTTCGACGTGGTGTTCGACACGAGCTTCTCGGCCGACCTCACCATCCTTGAAGAAGGCACCGAGTTCGTGAAGCGCTTCAACGACTTCGCCAACGGCAAGAACAAGGAGCTCATGCCCTTGATCACCTCCTGCTGCCCCGCCTGGGTGGACTACATGGAGAAGTACTACGCGGACATGATCCCTAACTTCTCCACCGCCAAGAGCCCGCAGCAGATGATGGGCACCATGATCAAGACCTTCTGGGCCGAGCGCGCCAAGGTCGATCCCAAGAAGATTTTCTCGGTATCCATCATGCCTTGTACCGCCAAGAAGTTCGAGAACGGCCGTAACAAGGATATGTACGCCTCCGGCGAGAAGGACGTCGACGTCACCCTGACCACCCGCGAGCTGGCGCGCATGATCAAGCAGGCCGGTATCGATATCGTAAACCTACCGGACGAAGAACCGGATAGCCCCATGGGACCCTACGCTGGCGCGGGCGTTATCTTCGGTGCTACCGGCGGTTTGATGGAGGCGGCGCTCCGCTCCGCCTACTACCTGATCACCAAGGAAGACTTGAAGGACGTCAACTTCACCGGCGTCCGTGGCATCTCCGGCATCAAGGAGGCCCGTGTCCATGTCAAGGACATTGAGGTGCGCGTCGCGGTGGCCCACCAGATGGGCAACATCGAGACCGTGCTTAACGAGATCCGCAAGGCCCGCGACGAGGGCCGTGAGGCGCCCTGGCACTTCATCGAGGTGATGGCCTGCCGCGGCGGCTGCATCGGCGGCGGCGGACAGCCCTACGGCGCTACCGACGATATACGCCAGAAGCGTATCGCCGGCATCTATAACGACGACGAGCGCAGCACCTACCGCTGCTCGCACCACAATCCCTTCATCAAGGAAGTCTACGACACCTTCCTGGAGGCGCCGAATAGCCACAAGGCCCACAAGCTCCTGCACACGCATTACGAGCAGAAGCCTATCTACAAGAACTAAGGCCTAGCGCTTAAGGCGAGGCCTCGAACGAGGCCGACGGGCCGCTCCCTCCGGGGGGCGGCCCTTTCCTTTCCCCTCGGAGCGGGCGTCGACGCGTCGGCGTCCGTCGGCGTGGACGTCGGCCGCCGTGGACTACGGGCGGCGAGAGGGAGTATGCTTTCGGCGGAGGCTGCGATGGGCGTCGTTGAGCTCTTGGCGAGGGGTAAGGTTTGGTACGGAGTTCATGGCGACGAGCCCGAGGACGCGCTCGGCTCGGCCTTGGACGCGCTCTACGCGCGGCCCAGCCCCCTGCCGCCCGAGCTCGCGCGCGAGGAGCTCCTCGCCTCGCTCCTCGAACGCGAGGCCCTGGCGCCGACCGCCGTCGGGCGCGGCCTAGCCCTGCCTCATCCCCGCGCGCCGCTCTTAAAAAAGCCTGACGAGGCGCTCATCGCGCTCTTCTATCCGCGCTTCCCCCTGCCTTGGGGCGCCGCCGACGGGCTGGCGGTGACGGCGTTCTTCATCCTGCTCTCGTCGGGGAGCGCCGAGCATCTGGGCGCCTTATCGGCCCTATCGAAGCTCTGTTCGGCCGCGGGCTTCCGGGAGCTTCTGGGACGGGAGGCTGGCTTGGACGAGCTCCTGGCCTGGATCAGGGGCGCTTCTTAAGCTGTCCTACGACGAAGGTTTCGAAGCTTTCGCTACGGCAGGCCTCCGGCTTAAAGGTTCGGACGCTGCCGTACTCGGCCTTCATGCGGTCGAGGATCTCGCGCTGCCCCCCGCCGATGAAGAGCTTGGCCACCACCGAACCGCCGGGCTTGAGGCAGAGCGAGGCGTAGTCGAGGACGGCCTCGACGATGGCCTCCGATCGGTCGGTATCGACGCCGCGGTTGCCGCTGGTCGACGGCGCGGCGTCTGAGACGACGAGGTCGTAGGGTCCGCGGGCCAGGAGCGCCTCGCGTACGGCGGCGTCGTAGAGGTCGCCTTGTATGAAGAAGGTGTTGGGGAAGCCGAAGTCTATGCGCAGGGGCTGTAGGTCCACCGCGGCCAGGAAGCCGCGCTCGTCCAGGCGCTCGAGCAGCCATTTGCTCCAGCTGCCGGGGGCGGCCCCTATGTCCAGCACGCGCATGGCGGGCTTTACGAGTTTAAACTTCTTATCGAGCTCTGCGAGCTTATAGACGGAGCGGGCCGGATAGCCTTCTTTCTTGGCTTTCTGCGCCCAAAAATCGCTTTTTTCGTAGCCGACCGCGGCCAAGGCGTGCCTCCTAGCGTATACTATACGGGTAACGCCTATGGGAGCCAATACCTTAGTCGAAGCCGAGATCTGGACCATCGCGCAGACGGAACAGGGGCACGTCATACTCGTGCGCCCCAAGCGCTCCGAGGTGGCCGTACCCATCTTCGTCGGGACCCTGGAGGCCCAGTCCATACTCATAGGCCTCGGCCGCGTCGACATGCCCAGGCCCCTGACCCACGACCTCACCTTGGCGATCCTGGGGGGCCTAGGCGCCGAGCTTATGCGCATCGAGATCTACGACCTGCGCGACGGCACCTATTACGCCAGGCTCATCTGCGCCGGGCCGGCGGGCGAGCTTTCGTTCGACGCCCGCCCCTCCGACGCCATGGCGCTGGCGGTGCGCTGCGGCGCGGCCGTCTACATAGCCGAGTCGGTGGTGGAGGAGGCCGGCGTGCCGACGGACGCCATCCGGGAGGCCTCCCAGCTTTCGCCCGTCGAGGGCGCCGCGGCCGACGCGCTCGCCGCGGAGGGGATGGGCGAGGCTCTCGCCGCCCCGGGCGCTTCGCCCGTCGACGACGAGCGGCGGGCCCTCCTGGCCAAGCTGGCGGAGGCCGTCGCCTCCGAGGATTACGAGGAAGCCGCCCGTATCCGCGACCGCCTGAACGCCCTGGGTACCTAGTCCGGCGAGCCAAGGCTTCCTCGATGGCCTAAATCGCGATACAATGGGGCCTTCTTCGGAGGTGCTCCATGAAGCGTAGGCTCGCCGCGACCGCGGCCCTCCTCCTCGCCGCGAGTTCGGCGTTCGCCCAGGGCTTGGACCTAGGCGGCCTTTCCGCGTTCGTTCGCCCCGGCTTCTCCATGGAGTGGGTCTTCTCCGTGCCGCAACCAAGCGACGGGGCCTGGACCTTCGCTCCCGGCGGACGGGAGCCTGGCGCGCTCGGTACGCGCGGCCTAGCCGAGCTCGCCGGCGCCGCCGATCGCTACTGCATACTCCTGCCTTTCGAGGCTAACGACGCGCTCCTGGCTTCGACCTCCGGCGTCGGGCTCTACCTGGATCGGATAGGCCTTAATTGGCAGGTCTACCTGAACGGCTACCTCGTGCACGACGAGACCGACTTAGCCCGCGCCGGGCGTCGGAGCCGCGAACGCTCGATCCGCGGAGCGCTCGTCCAGCTCGATACCCGTTGGCTCCGGCCGGGGCAGAATATCCTGGCCCTCATGGTAGCCGTGGACCCCGCCGATCCGCGCGGGGGGCTCTGGTCGCGCGGCATCTACCGCATCGACGACTACAGCCGGCTCGCGAGCCTGCGTTCCGAGACCTTGCGGCTGATGATCATAGGCATCTACGCGTTCTTCGGGCTGTACCACGCCGTGCTCTTCGTGCTGCAGCCGAAGACGCGCTCCTACCTCTTCTACGGCGCGGCGGCCCTGACCCTCGCCGCCTACCTCTTCGCGCGCAGCTTCACGGCCCACGAGCTGGCGCCCGACACCCGCGCCTTAGCCGCCATAGAGACGGCTGCCCTCCTTCTCTTATTACCGGCCTTTATGGCCTTCTTCGACGCGGTGATGGGGCGGCGGCCGTCCCGCCTAGCCCTCGGCTACACGGCCGCGTCCGCGCTCGCCGCCGTCGTCCAAGTCTTCGCCCTCCGCGACGCGATCCGCCTGGCATGGATGATCAGCCTTCCCCTACCCATAGGCTACGCGCTCTACCGCGACGCCCTCGGGCCTATCTTACGTTCGTTCAAGCACTATAGGCGCCTCTCGCCCGGCGAGCCGCGGCTACGGAGCCTAGGCAAGGCCCTCGCCCGGGGCGAGGCCGCCAAGCTCCTGGCCGGCTCGGCGGTCATGGGAACGGCGGCGCTCTTGGACGCGCTCGGCCTGTCGCCGGCCGTCGGGCTGTCCGCGGCGGAGCTCGGCTTCCTGCTCCTCGTCTTCGGCACGGCCGCGGTACTGGCCAGCCAATTTATCCGCGTGTACCGCGGGGCCGAGCGGCTCAAGTCCGACCTGGAACGGCGCGTGGCCGCACGTACCGCCGAGCTGGAGGCCGGGCTGAAGGAGCAGGAGGAGCTGACCCGCGGCCTGTCGACCGCGTCGGAGCGCCTGCGAGCCGTCTCCGAAGCCGCCGAGAAGGACTTGCGCATCGCGACCCAGGTACAGCAGGGATTCTTCCCCCGTTCCCCGGCCATAACCCCCGCTTGGGATAGCGCCTTCGCCTTCATACCCGCCGCCGGCATATCCGGCGACTTCTACGACTTCTACCTGCGCGGCGACCGGCTCGAGGGCCTGCTCCTCGGCGACGTCTCGGGGCACGGCGTCGCCTCGGGCCTCGTCACGGTGCTCGCCCGCTCGGTGTTCCATCGCAATTTCTACGAACGCCGTCAGCGTAGCCTCGGCGCGGTCATCGAGGCCATAAACGACGAGCTCGTGAAGGAGCTGTCCTCGGTCGAGAACTACCTTACCGCCGCCCTGCTCAGGCTCGAGGACGACGGCCGCGTGGAGTACGTGAGCGCCGCCCATCCCGAGCTCCTCTACCGGCCGGGCGGCGGGACGAAAGTGCTGCCTTTAAAGCCCAAGGCGGGCGTCGAGTATAAAGGGCCTCCCCTGGGTCGGGCCGGCATCGAAGCGCCGTATAATTCGGTGCGATTCGCCTTGAAGCCAGGCGACGCCCTCCTCATCTATACCGACGGCGTCGCCGAAAGCCGCAACGTCGACGGCGAGGAGTTCGGCGCGCGGGGCTTGGCGGCTAGCTTCTCGGCGGCGCCGGCCGAGGCGGACGCCCAAGGCTTGTTGGACTACGTGATGCAGGACTGGCGCTTCCACGTGAGCGGCGCCAAGGTGGCCGACGACGTGAGCCTCATCGTATTGAGGAAAAAATAAGGTTTCGCGCCGGCGCGGCCGATTCGGGCCGATCCCGCGGGGCGCGCGAAAAGGGGAAAGCACATGGCTAAGAGCGTCATCATCAAGGCGAGCGCCTTGTACAGGGGCGGGGAGCGCCTCGCCGACCGACGGGTCGTCGTCGAGGGCGAGCGCATCGCCGAGGTCTCGGCGTGGTCTGGGGGCAAGGCCGACTACGAGGGCGTCGTCACCGCCGGCTTCGTGGACGCCCACTCCCATATCGGCATGTTCCGCGAGGGCGAGCCGCAGGCTGAGGCTGAGGGCAACGATAGGACCGCGCAGATCATGCCGCTGTCCGACCCGATCAACTCCATCTACTTCGACGACCGCGCGTTCCAGGACGCCGTGGACTTCGGCGTGCTCTATTCATGCGCGGTACCCGGCTCGGGCAACCTTATAGGCGGCAAGGCCCGCGTCATCCGCAACTTCGCCAAGAACCGCAAGGATGCCCTGGTCGCCGACTACGGCTACAAGATGGCCTTGGGCTACAACCCGCGCTCGACTACCGAGTGGAAGGGCGAGCGGCCGGACACCCGCATGGGCGTCTACCAGCTCCTCGAGAAGAAGCTGGACGAGGTCGTAGCCAAGAAGACCCGCTCGGACCTGACGCTGGAGCGCACCCTGCGCGAGCTGGCGCGCTCGGCTCCCGACAAGGGCCTGGGACCCGCCGAGCTCGATAGGGAGCGGGCGGCCGCCAAGCGCGAGGCGGAGCTCGGCTTTACCAGCGAGGAATCGGCGCTCCTCGACCTCCTCTCGGGTCGGAAGACCGTCAAGGTGCATGTGCACAAGGAGGACGACGTCCTCTACTTGATCGAGCTGCGCAAGCGCTACGGCTTCAAGGCGACGGCCGACCACCTAGGCGACGTGCACCATAAGGAGATCTTCGACGAGCTGGCCAAGGCAGAGATCCCGATCATCTACGGACCCTTAGGCAGCCTGGCCTACAAAGTCGAGCTCAAGCACGAGGATTGGCGCAATACCGGCCTCCTTATGAAGAGCAAGGCGAGCTACGGCCTTATGACCGACCATCCGGTTATACTCTCGTACCAGCTGCGCGACAGCTTGAAGTACTTCCTGATACACGGCATGAGCGACGCCCAGGCCATACGCCTGGTGACCGAGAAGAACGCCGAGCTCTTAGGGCTGGGTGAACAGATCGGTACGGTGGCCGAGGGCCGCCTAGCCAGCCTCGTCGTCTGGGACAAAGAGCCCTTGCACCTGGGCGCCATGCCGCGCATGGTGATGGCCGAGGGCGCGATCGTCCGGAAGCGCTAGAGGCGCAGGGCGCGCGGCTAGCTAGACGGCCGGCCGCCGTGACGCCGCGCGGCCGCCGGGAGCCGGCGCGGCCGCCGGGATACCCGTCCCGGCGGCCTATTTATTGCGCTTGATCGCGAGCATCGTCAGGTCGTCGTACTGTTCGTCTTCCTTAATGCCGACGTAATTCCGGTAATGCGCCATGCGCTTGTCGGGGTGATCTTTTTTTAACTTGTAATACTGATTATATTGCACGAAGCAGCGCTCGAGCATGGCGTCGACCTTGCGGTCGGCGAGCACGAGATCCTCCGGCCCGGCCGAGGGGTCGGTCACGAGGCGGAAGACCTTCTCTATGGCCGCCAGTCCCATGACCAAATCCTCGGGGCTGCCTTCGCAGCTTGAGAAGTCGAAGTCGTAGCTGATATCGGGCCCGAGCGGGTCGTCCTCTTTCTTGAGGCTGAAGCGGCCGCGGCTCATGATGGCGGAGACGGCGTCGTTGATGCGGGCCTGGCCCAGGTCCTCCTTAGCCTCCTCCTCGTGCTCCTCGTCCTTGCCGTCGGGGCCTTTCTTGATGGTCTTGACGATGACGGGCTTGTAGTCGGGCGTCCGCTTTATGCGCACGGATTCCTCGAAGCCGTCGGTGAAGAGCAGGATCACGTCGCCCGGATCGAGGCGTCGGATCACCTGCTTATAGGGCTGCTTAAGCTCGACCAGGTCGTTGGGGATCGGGCCGGCCGCCGGCGCCTCCTCCAGGATCTCCTCCTTCAGGCGGCGCTCGGCGGCGGAATAGATATAGAGCCGGTTGTCGCCCGCGTGGCAGATATAGAGCGCGCCGGTTTGGCTGTCGTAGATGCCCATGGTAAAGGCGGCGAAGCGGCCTTTAAAGCCGCGCTTATTGAGGAAGTCGTTGATCTTGTAGGCCAGCTGATCCAGATGGATGCCGGCGGAGCGATTCCAGGCCTGCAGGTCGCTGGAGAAGATGGTGGCGACGCCGACCATGATGAGGGCGGCCGGGATGCCCTTGCCGGAGACGTCGCACTTTATGAAGGCCCAATGCCGATCGTCCAGCCGGCGGTAGTCGAAGTAGTCGCCCGACACGCCCTTGGCGCCCTCGTAGTAGCCGAAATAGCTGTGCGTCGGATTGTCCTCCCGCCCGGTGGTGAGCTTCTCGCCTGAATCGCCGACCTCGAGCGGGATGAACATCTTTTGGGTTTCCTTACCGACGGTGAGGAACTCCGCCTCCTTGGCCGCGATCACGAGGCCCATGGTCATATCGTTCACCGTGTCGGAGAGGAGGCCGATTTCATCGCCGCTCTTCACGTCGATGACGAAGCCCTCCAGGTCCTTCTTGTCGGCCGTGTCGCGGATGTGGCGTATGCCGTCGACCAGGCGGCGCACCGGGCGGATGATGATGCTCGAGAGGAGCGCGGCGCCCGCCACGCCTATGGCCAGGGCCACGGCCGCGACGATGGCCACGTTACGCAGGAGCACGGCGCGCGCCTTCGCCACCTCCTTGACGATGATCTCGGTGGAGACGGCTAGGCGTACCATGCCGCGGTAGTACAGGTCCTCGCGGCCTTGGCGGTAGAGTATGGGCTTGTAGAAGATGTATTCCTTGGCCTCCGCGCCCAAGGCTGCCGGGTCGTAGGCCGGGACGCTGGCGACCGAGGCGTCGGCTATGGCGGCGAGCCGGGCGTTCAGCTCGCGCTGGATGCCGGCCGCGCTGGCTGACAGCTCGTCCGCGCGGCGCTGGCTGGCCTCGTCCAGGCGGGTGGCCAGGGCAACGGCTTCGTCCTGCAGGCGCTGGAGCTCGGCTGCCAGCTCGCCGACTCGTTCGCGGGCTCGTTCGTTGATCGACGCGGAGATGTCGGCTATGAGCGGCGACAGCTCATCGGCGAGCGCGCTCTCGCCGGGGCGCAGGGCCGGCGTGTCGATCTTAAGGCCTATGCCCGGGTCGTTGGAGGCCCAGACGATATCCGGGTCGGTGCGCCTGGTCGAGCCGTAGCCGGTCAGGGTCAGGTAGAGCGCCTCGTCCAAGGCGGCGGCT
>CALKWG010000528.1 GCA_938004315.1 uncultured Spirochaetaceae bacterium | reverse complement strand
ATACGAGATCGTATTCGGTGACGGAGTTCAGACGTGTGCTCTTCCGATCTGCCGAGCTCGAGGGCTTGACCGGCGTCGGTATCGACCACTACCTCGTCATGAGCCTCCAGGCGTATAGCGAGCTCGTCGATATCCTGGGCGGCGTGACGATTTTCGTACCCAACCGCATAAGCGTCGAGCGGGACGGCCGCCGCGAGGTCGTGCCCTCGGGGCTCGTCGTCATGGACGGGGCTAAGATAGCCATCTACGCCCGATTCCGGGACGCCGAGCGGCTCGAGGCCGAGCTGGTACAGCGTCGCCAGGTCCTGTTTCAAGCCCTCCTCAGGCGGATAGGCGAGCGGGCGGAGCGCCTAGTCCATCCCGACCTGCGTCGGGCGCTGCTCGACCGGATGCGGAGCGATTTGAAGGACGATTCCGTAATGCGCCTCGTCGCCGAGTTCGCGCGCATGGACTTGGACCGCGTCGTCTTCCAGCGCGTGACCGGGACCTATCGCTCCGTAGAGGGGGTCGAGCTCCTCTTTCCGGCATGGGACGGCCAGCTCGTCAAGGATATCGTCAAGCAGACCTTAAACGCGCTCCTCAACGCGGAGGCGACGGCCGTCGAGGACAAGGTCTTTACGATAGAGATCTTGAACGGCACGGGGCAGCGCGGCCTGGCGCAACGTACGGCGGAGATATACGCGAGCTTCGGCTACGAGGTGGTATCCGTCGGGAACGCCGACAGGCAAGACCTGGCTAAGACCCAGGTGCTTTATTATTTAAACGACGAGGCGGCCGCTTCGATAGTCGCCGGCATCATACGCTGCGCCAACCTGGGCCAGGCGACCTTCGTCCAGGCCGGAGGCGCCAGGGCCGACTTCGTCATCATACTCGGTAGGGATTTTAACGGGAGGTATTGTGTCGACTGAGCTTGAGCTACGAGAGCTGCTAATCGACTGCGCCCAGGAGCTCGCGGACCGCAACGGCGGCGATACGGTCCTTTTAGACCTGCGGCCCCTGTCGTCGTGGACCGACTTCTTCATCGTGACCGGGGCGACGAGCTCCACGCATATGCGCGGCCTCTTAAAGCATGCGGATGAGTTCCTCGGGCCTCGGGGCTACGCGCCCATCAGGCGCCCCAGCCCGTCCGACGACGAGGAATGGTGCCTCGTGGACTACGGTCCCTTCGTGCTGCATATTATGAGCGCCGGGGCCAGGGAGTTCTATGAGCTGGAGAAGCTCTGGTTCGAGGCCGAAAAGACGGCCTTCACCCCGCGAACAGGGGCGGATCGGGCCTAGTAGGGTGATGACAAGCATCGAGTTTGTCATCACCCTGCTAGCCGGCCCGCTCCGCGAAAGATCCGAGCAAAAACGAAGGCCGCCGGCCTCCCGAGGGAGACGGCGGCCTTTCCTTTGAGCGGCTTCGGCTACTCGTCGAAGTCGTTGTAGTCTATGTCATCCTCGTAGTCGTAGTCTTCTTCCTCTTCTTCTTCGCCGAAGTCATCATCCTCGTCGTCGAAATCATCGTCGAAGTCGTCGTCATCGTCGAAATCATCGTCCTCGTCGCCGAAGTCGTCGAAATCGTCCTCTTCCTCGAAGTCGTCTTCGTAATCGTCCTCGTAGTCGTCGAAACGAACGAAGGGGGACTGGGTTTCCTGGACGAACTCGCCGACGCCCATGAGCGTGAGTTCAAACGCGTCGCTCGAGCTTGCCGTTTCCCGTATCGGGTCCATATCAGGTCCTCCCTATGTCATCGGCCGTTACGGGTGGCTCCCGCGCCGGTATTTAAGCAGCGTCTTCGGCTGTCGTACGCTGAAATCTAAAAGAGACCTGATCGGTCTGTCAACTATAATCTATCGGGAATAGCGCTTATTTCACGGCTTCGGGGCGTTCGGACTGTTCCGCTTGCGCGCTACCGATACTCGGTTTAGAATAACGGCGGCTCGTACAACGATCGGCAAGGAGAAGCGCCGCATGGAAATCACCGACATCCGCATCCGCAGGGTCAGCTCCGAGGGCAAACTGAAAGCCTATGTGACGGTAACCTTCGATAATTGCTTCGTGATCCATAACGTAAAGATCATCGAAGGTAAGGCCGGCGCTTTCATCGCGATGCCGAGCCGCAAGACGAAGACCGGAGAATACAAGGACATCGCGCATCCTATCTGCCCTGAATTCCGCCAGAAGCTCCAGGACCTCATCGTAAGCTCCTACGATCGAGGGGATAACTCGGACGAAGAGATGCCCATCTAGCGCGCCGAGCGCGTCCCGACGCGAAATCTCATAAAAGACGCGCCGACCCCCGTGACACGGAGCGGCTGTTTAGTGTATAACGTTGTCCGATCCGCCGTCTTCCTAGGACTCGGCGGCCTTTGGGACGTCGACAAGCGGTAAGTCAGCGGTTTTTGGTGCCGCCAATCGAAGGTTCGAATCCTTCCGTCCCAGCGCACGAACATACGCCACGAGCGAGGAGAACATATCCATGAGCCAGCATGTACTGAACGCCGGCCTCCGCGAGCCGAGCGGCAAAGGCGCCCTGAACAGCCTCCGCAGGGAGGGCAAAATCCCCGCCGTCATCTACAACCGCCAGGGCGGCTCCATCGCCTTGACCCTCGACGCAAAGGAATTCGGTAAGGCCGTCAAAGGCGTGTCCGAAAGTACCATCGTCAAGCTCGTCGTGGGCAAGGATTCCTACGAGTGCACGATTAAGGATCGCCAGTTAAACTGGCTCCGCGGCACTATCGAGCACGTAGACTTTTTCGAAGTCCAGAGCGGCGTCGCCATGCGCGCTAAGGTGCCCGTGCACCTGAACGGCACCCCCGTCGGCGTCCGCGAAGGCGGCATCCTCGAGCATCCCGTTCACGAGGTCGAGGTCGAGTGCATGCCCAAGGATATGCCCGAGCGCTTCGAGCTGGATATCAGCGAGCTCAAGGCCAATCACTCGATCCATGTCCGCGATATCAAGCGCGCCGACGGCGTCAGGATCCTGGCGCCCGAGGATCAGGTCGTCGTCCTGGTGAAGTACGCCAAGGGCGAGGCGCCCGCCGCCGAGGCCGAGGCCGCCCCCGCCGCCGCGGCTCCCGCCGCCGCGGCCGCTCCCGCGGCGAAATAGCCCCCTTTCTTTCATTCAAACGACCGAGGCCGTCCGCTGGGGCGGCCTCTGCCTTTATAAAACGCCGCCCGACGGCGGCCGAATCGCTTAGCCCGGCTAAGCATGGAGGATACGATGGAGCCTAAGGCGCGATGAAGCCCGTCGACGTCCTACGGGCTTTCCTCGAGGGGCACGCTATCGCCCTCGACGCTTGCCTCGTCGCCTATTCGGCCGGCGCCGACTCTACGGCCTTGCTGGCGGCGGCGGCCGAGCTTTCCGACGGCGGGGCGCCGCGGGCGTGCTGGATCGACCACGGTATCCGCCCGCGGGCTGAGCTCGACGAGGAGGCCGCCTTCGCCGCGGCGACGGCGCGCGACTTGGGCATAGAGCTCCATACGCGCCGGGCCGAACCCGGCCGCCTCGAGGCTGAGGCCGGAAGGCGGGGCGGGGTAGAGGCGGCGGCGCGCGCCTTCCGCTACGCGGCCCTGCGGGAGCTTAAGGCGGCTCTCGGACTGCGATGGATACTGACCGCCCATCACGCCGAGGATAACGCCGAGACCATCATTATGCGCCTATTTAACGCCTCGGGTCCAGGCGGGCTTCGGGGCATGGCCGCCGTCGCGGTCGATCTGGCTCGGCCCTTCCTCGGCCTTACGAAAGGCGATCTCCTCGCCTATCTTGATGCCAGGGGCCTGGGCTACCGCGACGACTCGACGAATGCCTCCGGCCTCTACCTGCGGAACAGGATCCGCTCCCGCCTGACGCCCGTCCTCGCCGAGGTTTTCCCTTCTTACCTCGGCGCGCTCGATTCCCTGGCCGAGAAGGCCGCGGCCGACGATGAAGCCCTAGTATCCTGGGCTAAAAGCCTGGTTCGCGGCGGGGCCGTTCCCTCGTCGCCGTACCGAGCCGCGCCGCAAGCGGTACGCCTCCGAGCTATCTTCCTCCTCGGGGACGCCGCCATAACCGGCCGGCCCGAGGGCGGGCTAACGGAGGCTCGGATCCCCTGGCGCTTCGCGCAGGATATCGACCGGAAGATCCTCGCCCTCGGCGACGCGGCCGGCGTCTCCGCCCCTCGTCGTCTCGGTACCTGGTCAGGGATAGCGTTCTCGCTCGCCGACGGGGCCATTCGGGCCGAGCCGGACGCGGGCGGCAGGGTAGCCGCCGGCCAGGCTCCCGCCGCAGGCTATGCCCTGGCCATACGCGGCCCCGGCGAGTATCGCATAGGCACGCACGGGAGCTGTACGGTATACTGGCGCGAAGGCGGGTCAGGGCCGCTTGAAGGCAGTTTCCGATGGCCGCTCGTCATACGCTCGCGGAGGCCCGGCGATAAGCTGGCCACGGCCCTAGGTTCCAAAAGCCCTGACGAGCTCGTCGCCGAGCAAGGCCTCCCGGCAATGGCTCGGGGCGCCGTGCCTGTCCTTGAAGACCCCGACGGGCTGGTCGCGGTCTTGGCATCGGCCTACGGCGGACTCGACCGCTACCGACGCAGGGAGCTGAATCCGCGCGCCGAACGCGCGCTCGCCATAGAATTGAAAGGAGTCTTCTAACCCATCATGCCGCTGGACGACGACGAACGACAGAAGATACCCAAAAAGCCGGAGCTCGGGCCGCCCCGCGGCTCGAAGATCTCGCTCATCATATTCCTCGGGCTCATGTCCGCGTCCTTAGCCCTCTTTTTCGTGGAGGGCGGGAACGCCAAGCGCGTTAACGTGCCGTATTCCGCCTTCCTCGCGCACGTCGACGAGGGCAACGTCGATTCGGTCCGCATCGTCGACCAGTCGAGGATACAGGGCACGCTCAAGGGCCGCGACGGCTCGAAGCAGGAATTCAACACGCTCATACCCTACGCCGACCTGGGGCTCCTCGATAGGCTGGCCGCCCGCGACGTCAAGGTAGAGGGCGTCGAGAGTACCGCCGGTCCCTTCCGCATCTTCCTCGAGCTCCTACCCTGGTTCTTCGGCTTCTTCATCCTGTGGATGATCCTTAGGCAGATGCAGGGCAACAACCGCGCCTTCAGCTTCGGCAAGAGCCGCGCGAAGCGCTACGCCGATACCGGCAAGAAGCTCACCTTCGCCGACGTCGCCGGCCAGAAGGAGGCCAAGTTCGAGCTGACCGAGGTCGTCGACTACCTGAAGAACCCGCAGAAATTCGTCAAGATGGGCGCCCGCATCCCCAAGGGCGTGCTCTTGGTCGGCATGCCGGGCACGGGCAAGACCCTCATGGCCAAGGCCGTCGCCGGCGAGGCGGGCGTGCCCTTCTTCCATATGTCCGGCTCGGATTTCGTCGAGATGTTCGTCGGCGTCGGCGCCAGCCGCGTGCGCGACCTCTTCGAGCAGAGCCGCAAGAGCGCTCCCTGCATAATCTTCATCGACGAGCTCGACGCGGTCGGCCGCACCCGCGGCGCCGGCTACGGCGGCGGCCACGACGAGCGCGAGCAGACTTTGAACCAGATGCTGGTCGAGATGGACGGCTTCGACACCAAGGACGGCGTCATCATGCTCGCCGCGACCAACCGGCCCGACGTCCTCGACCCGGCGCTCCTCCGGCCCGGCCGCTTCGACCGGCAGGTGGTCGTGGCCATGCCCGACATCCAGGAGCGCGAGGACATCCTGCGCATCCACATGGCCAAGGTGCCGGTGGATCCGGATTTGGACGCCAAGAAGATAGCGCGCGCCACGCCGGGCATGAGCGGCGCCGACCTGGCTAATCTCGTCAACGAGGCGACGCTCTTCGCCATACGGCACGGCCGCGAGACGGTCCAAATGCCCGATTTCGAAGACGCCCGGGACAAGATACAGATGGGCATCGCCCGCTCCTCCCTGGTCATCTCCGAGGAAGAGAAGAAAGCGACCGCCTTCCACGAGGCCGGCCACGCCCTCCTGCACTACCACCTGCCGAAGGCTGACCCGCTTCATAAGGTAACGATCGTGCCGCGCGGGCGCGCCTTAGGATTAGCCCTGTCCCTGCCCGAGCAGGACTCCTATTCGCGTAGCCGAGCCTGGATTCGGGACCGCCTCGTCATCATGTACGGCGGCTACGCCGCCGAGAGTATCGTCTATGGCGAGACTACGACCGGCACGGCGCAGGACCTCAGGCACGCCACCGAAATGGCCCGCCGCATGGTCTGCGAATGGGGCATGGGCCCGGGCCTCGAGCCCATCGCCTACGGCCAGGAGGACGAGCCTATCTTCCTGGGCAAGGAAATCGCGCGGCATAAGGATTATTCCGAGCATACCGCCGAGCGGATCGACCGCGCACTTGCCGATATACTGGAAGAGGCTAGGCGGGCGGCGTTCGACATCCTGACGGAGCATCGCGATCAGCTGGATCGGCTAGCCGAGGAGCTCATAGCCAAGGAGACTCTCCTCGATGAAGATATCCGCGCCATGTTCGGCTTCCCCGCGCGGGGCGGCTCCCCGGAGGAGACGGTCCGCGAATAGGCCTCGAAGGCCCCCCATCCTCGTACTGCCGGCCGTCGCCCTGGCGCTCGCCCTCCCGGCGGCCGGAGCCTTCGCCCAGGGGCGGCCGGCCGGCGCGGCCGAGGCCGCCCGCTACGCGCCCGCCGTCCGCTCCTACGTCGAGGCGGCGCGGGACTACCTGGCCTTAGGCTATCCGGCCGAGGCCGTCCGACTCGCCGATGCGGCGCTAGCCTTGAGCTACCAATCCTCGGACGCCCGATACCTCCGCGCCGTCCTGGCCAGGGCGAACGGCGAGCCGGCCCGGTTCGTCGAGGAGCTCCTGGCCGAAGCCTTCGCCGCCTCCAACTTCGAGCTATATCGGCGAGACGACGCCGAGATACTCTACGCCTCCGTACTGGTCGACACGGGGCGCCCCGATCAAGCCCTGCGCTTCATCCAAGCCAAGCCCCGCGACGCGGCTACGCTCTATATCGAGGCCCGGGCGAGGATGGCCTTGGGCGACCGCTCCAACGCCCGCTCGGCCGTCGAGCGATCGATGCGCGCGGAGCCCTTCGATCCGCGGGCCCTCGTCGCCTGGCTTAAGCGAGGCGAGCCCCTGGCCTCCGACCCGGCCGACGCCGCCCTCGTCGCTAGGGCCTTCGACTCGCTCGATAGCCTCCGCGACATCGAGCCCGGCCTGGTCCTGGCGCTCGTCCCCTACGCCTACGACGCCGGCGAGGCTAGGCTCCTCCTGCGCGAATACCGGGCCAACGGCGGAAGCGATCCGCTGGCCTCGGTCCTGGCCCTTGAATACGGCCTCTTAAGCCCCTCCTCGGCCGTCGCCGAGCTCTTCTCCGCCGGGTTCGTCGCGAGCGATGATATCAGAACGCTTTGGCGCCTCCTTCCCGACGACGACGCGCGCGCCGATTTCCTTGCCGCCTTCGCTTCCTACGGCGGCCTCGTCTACGACGACGCGAACCGAGACGGCGTTCCCGACGCCTATACCCGCTATGAGGCGGGGCTGCCGGTAGCCTACGCCCTCGACGCCGACCAGGACGGGCGGCCCGAGCTGAGCGCGGCCTTCAAAGCCGGCGAGCCGAGCGCAGTCGAGCTCGTCGCCGGTTCGGTCAAGGCCGCTATTGAATACGGCCGCTGGCCCTTCGCGCTGGCCGTCCGGATGGCCGACGCCCGCTCCTCCCGCCGCTATCAGTTCGGGCCCGTCGCCTACCGCTACGAGGCCCTGATCTTCGAGCCCTTCGGCGAGGGCCCGCGTCCGGCCGGGGCCCCCCGCCCGGCTCTCATACGGCCGAGCGGCCTGGCCTTCCCCGCCGAGCGATCCCTCGCCGGGGCGGCCTTCCGCGTAGAGGAGAAGGCCGGATCGACCGTGCTCAACGCCACGCTCGACGACGGCCTGCCCGTCGGCCTGCATTGGATCGACGCGGGCGGCTCGCGCGGCTATCGACGCTACGAGGACGGCCGGCCGCGGATCGAGGAGATCGACGCCGACGGCGACGGCCGCGTCGAGGCTAGGAAACGCTGGCCGTCCCCCGGCTCGTCCGCCGCCCCGCTGCTCGAGGTCGATACGAACGGCGACGGCCTGTTCGATTACCGCGAGACTCTGGCCGCCCCCTTCCTCCGCTCCTGGGACCTAGACGGGGACGGCGCGCCCGACTTCACCATAGAGGAGCTGCCCGACGGCCGCGAGCGCCGGGGCCTGAGCCCCAGCTGGCGCGACGCGCCGCCCCTGGCCGCTTATTACCGGGACGGTCGGCTCGTCGAGCTGCGCGTCGGCGGGGAGAGTAAAGGTCTTATAGCCGATGCAGGCGGTCGCGTCCGCTGGATAGGACGCAAGCCCTTCGACCTAGGCCCGAATCCGCCGCCGCCGGGCAGCTACCACCGGGACGGGCTACGCTACGCGCTCATACGCGTCGGCGACGAGTACCTGGCTGAAATCCTCGCCGACTAATCGCGCGCCGCGTTTGCAAGCCGGCGGACCAGGCCCTATGCTTAAGTTCGCCTCAAACCGCCGCCCCGTTTAAGGGGCGGCGCTTCGAGAAGGGGACGAGATGGCTAATACCGGCGAAGCATTACGGATCATACTATCGGGAGCGTACGGCATCGAGCGCGCCGCCGAGCTGGCGAGCGCGCTAAGAGCCGCCCTGCAGGATGCCAAGGGAAGGCCCGGCTTGCTCATCGAGCTGGACGAGGTAGAGGAGCTGGACTTGCCCGCCGTACAGCTGCTGTACGCGGCGCGGCGCAGCTGCGTACGCCGAGGGCTGGCCTTCGGGTTCGCCGGCGCCATTAACCCCGAGGTCTCCAAGCGCCTCCTCGCCGGCGGGCTCGTAAGCCGGCGCGTAGCCGACGGCGAAGCCTTGGCCGAGGCCTTCATAGGATTCTCCGCGATTGGAGCGTAAGCATGATAGATAAATTTAAAGAGGCGTTCAGGGAGGAGGCCTACGAGCTCCTCACCCAGCTCGAGACCATACTCCTGGAGCTCGAGGCGGATCCTGAGAAACCTGAGCTCATAAACGCCGCCTTCCGGGCCATCCATACGATCAAGGGCTCGGCCGGCATGTTCGGCTTCGAAAAGCCCGGCCGATTCGCCCACGACCTCGAGAACCTTCTAGACGCATGCCGGGCCGGACGCCGCGCGGTCGATAAGCAGGTGATCGACCTCACGCTCAGGGCGCGCGACAAGATCCGCTCTATGATCGAATGCGACGAATCGGGCGGCCCCTTCGACGAGGAGGCGCAAGGCCTCATCCAAGCCTTCCGCGCCGCGGTCGAGGGGCGGCCGGATCCCGTTCAGGGAGCGGGGCAAAGCGTGGCCGCGGTCGCCGAGGCGCCGAAGGCCGAGCCGCGCGCCCTCGAGGGCTTTCGGATTCGCTTCAGGCCCGCCCGCGATCTGTTTAAGGACGGCACGCGGCCGCTCAAGCTCCTGGACGAGCTACGCGCCTTGGGCGAACTGAGCGTGGTAGCCGACCTCTCGGCGGTGCCGACCCTCGAGGAGATGGATCCCGAAGCCTGCTATGCGGGCTGGGAAGCCATCCTCTCCACCGATAAGGGCCTGGACGCCGTCAAGGACGTCTTCATCTTCGTGGAGGGCCGGGGAGAGCTCAGCATCGAAAGCCTCGGGGAGCTGGATACCGAGGAGGGCGGCGCTAAGCGCTTAGGCGAGATACTCCTCGAACGCGGCGCCGTCGAGAAGGCGGAGCTCGATAAGGCCCTGCAATCGCAGCGCAAGCTCGGCGAAGTGCTCGTCGAGACCAAGGCGGTGAAGCCGGAGCAGCTCCAGGCGGCGCTCGCCGAGCAGGAGCACTTGAAGCGCGCCCAGGAGCGGCACGTCGAGGGATCCTCATCCGTCCGCGTCGCCAGCGAAAAGCTGGACGAGCTCGTGGACTTGGTCGGCGAGCTCGTTACCTTGCAGGCCAGGCTGACCCGCACCTCGGGCCAGATCGCCGACCAGGCCCTCGGCGCCATCTCGGAGCAGCTCGAACGCTTGGTGTCCCAGCTGCGCGATACGGCTATGAGCGTACGTATGCTGCCCATCGGCTCGACCTTCAGCAAATTCAGGCGCGTGGTCCGCGACCTCTCGCGCGAGCTCGGCAAGGAAGTGGAGCTCTACACCTCGGGCGAGGACACGGAGCTGGACAAGACCGTCATCGAGCGCCTGAACGACCCGCTCGTCCACATCATCAGGAACTCGCTCGACCACGGCGTGGAGACCCCGGAGGAGCGGCTCGCCGCCGGCAAGCCCCGCGGCGGCTCCATACGCCTAGCCGCCTCGCATAGCGGGGCGACGGTCGAGATCGCCGTCAGCGACGACGGCAAGGGTATGGACCTCGAGGCCATCCTACGCAAGGCTCGTGAGCGCGGCCTCATAGGCCCGCACGAAGAGTTGCCGCGCGACGAAGCTCTGCAGCTGATCTTCAGGCCGGGCTTCAGCACCGCCAAGACCGTGAGCGCCGTCTCCGGACGCGGGGTCGGCATGGACGTGGTCAAGCGCGAGATCGACGCCCTGGGCGGCAGCGTCAAGCTCGAGAGCCGCGACGGCCGCGGCTCCACGGTCATCCTGTTCATACCGCTCACCCTAGCTATCATCGAGGGTCTCCTCGTGCGCATCGGGGAGGAGCGCTACGTGATGCCCCTGGCCACGGTCGAGGCCTGCGTCGAGCTCGAGCGCGCCGACAAGGACGGCGAGGGGGCTACTTCGCTCATACGGTACCGCGACGAGCTCATACCCGTGGTGGACCTCCGCGAGGCCTTCGCCGTGCCCGGCGAATGCCCCGAGCTCAGGCAGGTGGTCGTGGCGAACGACCAAGGCACGCGCTCGGGCTACGTGGTGGACGCGGTGATAGGCGACTATCAGACCGTCATTAAGCCCCTGGGGCGAATCTTCAAGGAGGCCGAGGGCATTTCCGGGGCCACGATCCTGGGCGACGGCACCGTGGCTCTCATCGTGGACCATAAGCGCGTCAACGCCCAGGCCAGGCGCCCGAAAGCGAGGTCGGCATGATTTCGGATCAAGGCGGCGGTTACGCCGGGCTCGGCGACCGGACCTTCAAGCGCCTCTCCGCCTATATCGAGTCGGAGCTGGGCATACGCATGCCCGATACCAAGCGCGTAATGCTGGAGAGCCGCCTTCAAAAGCGCCTGCGGGTCTTAGGCATGCCCCATTACGACGCCTACCTCGACTACGTCTTCGGCCCCGACGGCGCCACGGAACTCGTGCAGATGATCGACGCGGTGACCACCAATAAGACCGATTTCTTCCGCGAGCCCGACCATTTCGAGACGCTTACGAAGCGCTTGATCCCGACCATACTCGAACGGAACCCCGGCAGGCGCCACCTGTCCTTCTGGTCGGCCGGCTGCGCCACGGGCGAGGAGCCCTATACCTTGGCCATGGTGCTCGAGGACCATAGGCAGGCCGAACCGGGCTTCGACTACAACATCGTGGCCACCGACATCTCGACACGGGCGCTCGAGAAGGCGGTGAACGCGGTCTACGAGACCGAACGCGTCTCCACGGTGCCCATGAGCGTCAAGCGGCGCTATATGCTCCGCTCCAAGGACCCCGGCACCGACCAGGTCAGGATCAAGGCCGTCCTGCGCGATAAGATCCAGTTCTTCAGGCTCAACCTCATGGACGAGCGCTATCCCTTCGACGGCCTCTTCGACGTGATCTTCTGCCGCAACGTGATCATCTATTTCGATAGGAAGACCCAGGAGAGCCTGCTCGGCCGCATGAGCGGCTACCTGCAGCAGGGCGGCAACCTGATCCTCGGACACTCCGAAACCCTGACCGGCATGGCCTTGCCGCTACGCGGTATTGCGCCCACCGTATACGAGCGCCTGTAGTAGACCCATATGGAACGCATCAAGGTGCTGGTCGTCGACGATTCGGCCGTGGTCAGGCAGACCCTGAAGGAGCTCCTGGAGTCGGATCCGCAGCTCGAGGTGATGGCCGTGGCCTCCGATCCGCTCTTCGCGCTCAAGCGCATGGAGACCGAGAAGCCGGACGTCATCATCTCCGACGTCGAGATGCCCAGGATGGACGGGCTCTCGTTCCTGAAGAAGGTGATGGAGGACAGCCCCTCCATACCCGTGGTCATCTGCTCGAGCAAGACCGAGACCGGCTCGGAGAACGCGCTCAGGGCCATGGAATACGGCGCGGTCGAGATCATCCAGAAGCCCAAGCTCGGTACGAAGCAGTTCTTAGAGGAGTCGCGGGTCTCGCTCTGCGACGTGGTCAAGGCCGCCCACCTCTCCCGCCATAAGCGCCGCCTGCCGGCGCCGCCCCTGCGCGATGTGGCGCCTAAGCTGACGGCCGACGTGATCCTCCCGAAGGCCACGGCGAACGTCATCGAGACGACCGAGAAGGTCGTGGTCGTAGGCGCGTCGACCGGCGGCACCGAGGCCCTGCGCGAGTTCCTCGAGGCCCTGCCCGAGGACGCCCCGGGCATCGTCATCGTGCAGCACATGCCCGAGCACTTCACCGCCGCCTTCGCCAAGCGCCTGGACGGGCTATGCCGCGTCGGCGTCAAGGAAGCCGAGGATAACGACACGGTCATACGCGGCCGCGCCCTCATCGCCCCGGGCAATAGGCATACGCTCTTAAAGCGCTCCGGCGCCCGCTACTACGTCGAGGTCAAGGACGGCCCCCTGGTCTGCCGCCATAGGCCGAGCGTGGACGTGCTGTTCCGATCGGCGGCGCGCTACGCCGGCAAGAACGCCCTCGGCGTCATCATGACCGGCATGGGCGACGACGGCGCGCGCGGCATGAAGGAGCTGCACGACGCCGGCGCCTTCACCATAGCCCAGGACGAGCAGAGCTGCGTCGTATTCGGCATGCCTAACGAAGCCATCAAGCTCGGCGGGGTCGACCTGGTCCTGCCCCTACCTAAAATCGCCGAAGGCGTGGTGCACCATGCCCGATAATCGTGCTATCCTAAGCCGCAGTTCGCTAAACGGAGGTTTTAAGCCATGAAGATCCTGGTCATAGACGATTCGGCCGCCATACGGCAGAGCATAAGCTACATATTGCAGCAAGAAGGCTATGAAACTGTTGAGGCCTCAGACGGCCTGGAGGCCCTGGGCAAGCTCGACGGCGCCGATAAATTCGACTGCATCGTCACCGACGTCAATATGCCGAACATGGACGGCATCACCTTCATACGCAAGGCCCGGGAGAACCCCAAGTTCAAGTTCACGCCCATCCTGGTCCTGACCACCGAATCCCAGGGCAGCAAGATGAACGAGGGCAAGGAGGCCGGCGCCACCGGCTGGATAGTGAAGCCCTTCAGCGCCGACAAGCTCCTGGCCGTCGTCAAGAAAGTGGCGGAGTAGGCCATGGCGGAGGCGGCGAGCTCGGCGCGCTACCTGAGCTTCTCCCTTGGGGAGGAGCTCTACGGCGTGCCGGTCGAGAGGGTCGAGGTGGTCCTCGAGATGCAGGCCGTCACCCGCGTGCCCAACGCCCGCGAGCAGATCCGCGGCGTGATCAACCACCGCGGCAGCGTCGTGCCCGTCATCGACCCACGCGTCAGCTTCGGCGAGGGCCGGGCGACGGAGCTGACTTCGGCCTCCATCGTCGTCATGCAGCTTTTCTTCGAGGGGGAGATCATCACCGCCGGCGTCCTGGCCGACGGCGTGCGCGAGGTCCTGGATATCCCGGACGAGGCCTTGGAAGAGCCGCCGGCCTTAAGCGCCCGCGGCCGCTCCTTCGTCCGCAAGGTAGCCAGGCAGGGCGAAGGCTTCATACTCATACTCGACATCGACGCGGCCCTCCTGTCCGCCGCGGTCGCCTAGGGCGGAGCCGGCTTTGCGCGTACTGATCGTAGAAGACGAAACCATCGTCGCCCTCGACCTGCGCGAGCGCCTGCGCTGCCTAGGCTACGAGCCCTGCGGCATAGCAGATAGCCCCGATAAGGCCTTCGCCCTGGCGAGGGAGACGCGGCCCCAGCTCGTCCTCATGGATATCATGCTCAAGGGCGACGGGGACGGCGTTTCCGCGGCCGCGCGCATCCGCGCCGCGATGGACGTGCCGATCATCTTCGTCACCGCCTTCAGCGACGAGGAGACCCTCGAGCGGGTCAAGGCGACCAGCCCCTACGGCTATATCGTCAAGCCCTACCATGAGCGGGAGCTGCGCATAGCCATCGAGCTGGCGGTGGCCAAGCACCAATCCGAGCTGGAGCTCCTGCGGGCCAAGCGGGCCGCCGAGGAGAGCGATCGCGCCAAGACCCGGTTTTTGGCCAACCTGAGCCACGAGTTCATCACGCCCATCAATTCCATGCTCGGCTTCGTAGAGCTGGCCGGCTCTATGAGCGCCGACGCCGAGCTCGCCGAGTACCTCGGCCTCATCGCCTCGAGCGCCCACCGGCTTGAGAACCTCGTACGCAGCCTCCTGGACTTCGCCAAGCTGGAGAGCGGCTCCCTGAGCGTCGTGAAGAGCGAGTTCTATCTTGAGGACTTCCTGCTCTCCTGTTGGGCGCCCTTTCAGGTGGAGGCCTACGCCAAGGGCTTAGCCCCGCGCTATTTTATCGACCCCGACCTCCCGCGCTCGTTCCGCGGCGACTCGGCCAAGATCGGCCTGATCGTACGCGCGCTCGTCGATAACGCGGTCAAATTCACCTCGTCGGGCTCGGTGCTCCTGTCGGCGGAGCGCGAGGACGAGCGGCTCGTCATCCGTGTGAGCGATACGGGCCCCGGCATACCGGCCGAGGACGCCGAACGCGTCTTCGGCACCTTCGTGCAAGGCGACGATTCGCCGACGCGCAAGGCGGGAGGGCTGGGCTTGGGCTTGGCCCTGTCGCGCGGCCTGGCCGCGCTGCTCGGCGCCGAGCTGCGGCTCGAAGGCTACTCGGGCGGCGTGACGATGAGCCTGCGGCTCGCCGAGCCGGCGGACGCGCGCGGCCCGAGCGTGCGCGACGAAGTCGCGCCGACGCTGCGCGGCCTCAGGCTGGGCTTGGCCGATCCGCCGCCGCGTTGCGCGCCTGAGCTCCGCCGGTGGGCTGAGGCCCTGGGGTTCAGCGTCGTTCCGGCGGGTGACGGAGGGGCGTGCGAGCTCGTCGTCGCCGAGCTGTCGGCGCTCCATGACGGCCCGCCGGGAGGGCGGCCTTGCCTCGCCTTAGGCTCGCCCGTCGAGCCCGCCGCCGTCCGCAGATCGGCGGCTTGCCCCGACGTTCCCGTCTGCGTCCGACCTTATCCCTTGGGCCTGTACGCCCTAAGCGATTCAATACGATCGGCGCTCGGCGGCTCCGCCGAGACCGAAGCGCGGAGGCGCCCATGAAGCGGATCCTCGTCGTCGAGGACGATTTCGGCAGTAGGAAGATGATGCAGAAGCTCCTCGAGGAGTTCGGCGCGGTCGACGCGGCCGTCGACGGCCAAGAGGGCCTGGAGCTTTTCACCGAGGCCCTCGAGCAGGAACGCCGATACGATATCGTCTTCTTGGACATCATGATGCCTAGGATGGACGGGCACGAGGCTTTGGCCAAGATGCGCGAGGAGGAGCGGGCGCGCGGCATCCAGCCTTCCGACGAGACGCCCGTCCTCATGACGACGGTGCTCGAGGATCCGCATAACGTCGTCGGCGCCTACTTCAAGGGCGGCGCAACCTCGTACCTGGTCAAACCGGTCGAGCGGCTCGTCCTCAGGGCCGAGCTGGCCAAACTGGGTTTCAAGCCGCGGAGTTGAGGGAGGCCCAGGCCAGGTGAAGCCCGAAATACAAAACGAGCCGGTCCGGCGGGCGAAGCTCGCGATCTGCGAGGACGAGCGCATCGTCGCGCTCGATATTAAGACCTTCCTCTCCCGCAGCGGCTTCGAGGTGACGGGGCTCTATCCTTCGGCCGAGGAGCTGCTGGAGGCGGTCGAGACCGCCCGGCCGGAGCTCGTCCTCATGGACGTGCACCTGGAAGGGCCTATGGACGGCGTAGAGGCGGCGGCCCGCCTTTACGAACGCTGGTCCATCCCCGTCATCTTCCTTACGGCCTACGCCGACGCCTCGACCATAGACCGGGCCAAGCTCACCCAGCCCTTCGGCTACGTCATCAAGCCCTTCGACGAGCGGGAGCTCCGGACGGCCATAACCATAGGCCTCTATCGCGCCGAGATGGAAGGGCGCCTGCGCGATAGCGAGGCGCGCTATCGCGGCCTCTTCAAGGGCGGGCTCGCCGCCTTGGGCCTCTTCGACTCAGGCGGCCGGCTCATCGAGGCCAACCGCGCCTTCGAGGCGCTGGCGCCCGGCTGCGCCAGGGAGGAGCAGCTGCTGCCCGACCCGGACGTACGGGCCGTTCTGCGGACGGCGCTGGCCGACGGCCGCGCCTTCGGCCCCGTGGAGCTCGAGCTGGCCGGCCGCGGCGCCCGCGCCATCGTCTCGGCGGCCGCCGCCGAGGGATCGGACGGAGCCTCGTTCATATTCCAAGCCCTGGACGTATCCGACCGCGCCTCGCTTCAGTCGCAATTGCAGCGGGCCCAGAAGATGGAAGCCCTCGGCCGCATCGCCGGCGGCGCCGCGCATGACTTCAACAATATCATCACCGCGGTTTTAGGCTACGCTAAGCTCCTACGCGACGACGTCTCGGGGCGCCCGGAGCTGAACGCGGAGCTCGACGGCATCGAGGAGGCGGCCCGACGGGCGGCGGTCTTGGCACGGCAGCTCCTGGTGTTCTCCAGGAGCGAGTCGGGCGAGCCGGGCGTGTTCTCGCTCGGCGAGGCCGTGGCGGGCCTTGAGCGCATGCTCGCCCGCCTGGCCGGCGACGACGTGCGCCTGCGCATCCATCGCGGCGAGGGCGACGTCGCGTTGGCCGACAAGGGCAAGATAGAACAGGCGGTGATGAACCTCGCCGTCAACGCGCGGGACGCCATGGACGGTCGCGGGCGCATAACGGTCGCCACGGGAGCCAAGCGCTTCGACTCCCCGACGGACCTGACCGTCGGCCGACTCGAGCCCGGCGTCTGGACCTTCGTACGCGTCGACGACGAAGGCTCGGGCATGGAGCCCGAGCTCATCAGGCGCATCTTCGATCCCTTCTTCAGCACCAAGGCGCCCGACAAGGGCACGGGCCTCGGCCTAGCCATGGTGGCCGATACGGTACGCCAAGCCGGGGGCGGCGTCGAGGTGCGGAGCGAGCTCGGCAAGGGCAGCTCCTTTACCTTGTACATCCCCGCCGCGGCCGCGGAGGCGGCGGCTCCGAGCGGCTTAGTCGCCCAGCTACCGGCCGGCAAGGGCGGGCTCATACTCCTCGTAGAGGACGACGCCGAGCTCAGGTCGGTGAGCGAGCGCCTCTTGGAGCGAGGGGGCTACGAGGTCCTGGCCGCCGACGGCCCCGGCTCCGCGCTGATTATAGCCGAGCGCGAACGCCGCCCCGTCGTAGCCCTGATCACGGACCTCGCCATGCCGCTCATGCGCGGCGACGAGCTGGCCGAGCGCTTAAGGCGCGATCGCCCGGGCCTGCCGACGCTCTTCATGAGCGGCTACGCCGACGAAGCCGGCCCCGCCCTGCCGAGTAGCGCCATGCTCCCCAAGCCCTTCGATCAGGCGGAGCTCCTCAGGGCTTTGGATGCCCTCCTGGGAAGCTAAGACAAAAGAGCCTCGTAGAGCGCGGCTTCCACTTCGGCCGAGGCTGGGCTCGTGAAGGAGCGCCCGGCGCGGCCGAGCCCGGGCTCCGCGCGCATCGCCACCTTGGACGGCTTGTCCGAGAGGCAGTAGATCAGGTCCCCGAGGTAGATGGCCTCGCGCACGTCGTGCGTGACGACCAAGGCCGTGCGGCCCGAGCGTTCGCGTAGCTCCAGGAAGAGGTCCATCACCGATAACCTCGTCTTAAGGTCGAGCGACGAGAAGGGCTCGTCCAGGAGCATGAGCTCCGAGGGGAAGGCGAAGGCCCGAGCCAGGGCGACCCGCTTCCTCATGCCGCCCGAGAGCGCGCCTGGGCGGCTCTTCGCGTCGCGTTCGAGCCCGACCGATTTTAAGGCCTCCATGGCCCGGTCGCGGGCCTCGGCCCGGCCGTAGAGGGCTTCGAGCGGCAGCGCCACGTTGGCCATGGCGCTCTTCCAGGGCAGGAGCCTATCCTCCTGAAAGGCGTAGCTCGGACGGGCCGGCCCGAAACCCTTGAGCTCGCCTTCGTAATCGCCGTCCAGCCCCGCGATGATGTTGAGGAGGCTCGTCTTACCGCAGCCCGAAGGGCCGAGCACCGCGCTGACGCCGCCCGTACGCGGCTCGAGATCGACGCCGTCTAGCACCAGGAGCTCGCCGTAGCGTTTGCGGACGTTCCTTAGGCGGTAGGCCATGACAGACGCCTCCCGACGGCGTTGAAGAGAGCGTCGCTCAAGGCGCAGAGGAGCACGCCGGCCGCGGCCCAGGCGAAGACCTCGGCCGTCTCGAGCATCACGCGCGCGTTCTGCATCCCGGTGCCCAGGGCCCGCGCCGGTTGACTGAGGACCTCCCCGGCCACGACTACCTTCCACGATAGCCCCAGGGCGTTCTTTGCGGCCGAGCTCAAGGACGGGAGGGCGGCGGGTAGGCGCAGCTCTAGGGCCACTTGGCGCTTGCTAAGACCGAAGATCGTGGCCATCTCGACGAGCTTAGGATCGAGGGCCCTCGCCGCGGCGGCCAGCTCGGCGGCGACGATGGGCGCGGCCATCACGACCGCGGAGAATACGGGCACGGCGCCCGAGGGGAACCAGACGAGGGCCAGGAGTATGACCGCGAGGACCGGCGTAGCGCGTATCACGGTAAGCGGCGCCCAGGCGAGCGACTCGAAGCGCCTTGAAACGCCCATGGCCAGGCCGAGGGCGGAGCCTAGGGCCATAGAGAGGCCGAAGGCGGCCAGGCCGCGTCCGGCCGTAGCGGCCAAGGCTGCCCTGAAGCGTTCCGAACGCAGGAGCTCGGCGAAGCTGGCGGCCACGCGCTCGGGCGCGGGCAAGATCATTTCTATACCGACCGCCGACGCGCCGAGCTTCCAGACGGCTATGAGGAGGGCGGCGGAGAGGGCGGCGTCGGCCGCTTTCCGGCCGGCGGAGCCCTGCCTAGAGCCCGAGCTCGGCGTAAAACGCGGCATCGGGGAGCTTACCGCCTATCGATATAGGGGCGGCCTTGAGGAATACCGACAGGAGCGCTTCGACCGCGGCTCGCGCCGCCGGAGCCGGCGTGAAGACGTAGGCCGAGTTGGGTATGGCCGCGGCGGCGATAGGCGCCTTCAGGCCGAAATCATGCTTCTCCACCAGGGCTCCGACCGCGGCGGGATCGGCCAGCGCCTGCCGTATGGCGCCCCGATACGCCTCGGCTAAGGCGCGGACGCCGGCGGGGCGCTCGCGGATGAGCGCGTCGCGGACCACGAAGACGCTCATCGGGTAGCTCTCCTGGCCGGTCGCGGCTTTCCAGGCGGCGTCTAGGCTGAAGGCCTCGCGGAGCGACGGGTTGGCCCGCAGCGCCACCGTGACGAAGGGTTCGGGTAGGACGGCGGTTTTAATCTTGCCCGAGGCCAGGCTCGCGGCCAGCTCGGGGTAAGGAAGGCTGTAATTCAACCGTACCGCGCTCTCGGGGTCGAGGCCTGCATGATTAAGGATCGTCCGTACTACGAAGTCCGGCGTGGCGCCTTGTCCGGCGACGTGGAGCTCGGCTCCGCGCAGGCCGGCGACCGAGTCGAGGCCGGGGTCGTTCGTGAGGACCCGGACCATGCCGTTGCCGACCAGGGCGACCATGCGATAGGGCAACCCGGCGTTGTAGAGCTTAGCGGCCATATTGATAGGCAAGACGGCGGCGTCCAGCTCGCCTGAGAGGAGCTTAGCCGCCGCGGCGTCGGCTCCCGCCAAGGCCTCGAAACTCGGCGTAAGGCCCTCGGGTAGGGCAGGCGGGGCCTCGAAGAGGGCGACCATGCCGATGCCCGTCGGGCCTTTGATGGCGCCGACCCGGATCGACAGCGGGGCGAGCTCCGCCCGGGGAGCCTCCTTACGGCCGAGCGCCAAGGCCGGTTGTATGGCGAGCGCGGCCAGCGCCGCGATAACGATAAGTCTCTTCATCGCTTCTATCCTCCAGGGGGCTTAACTGAGTGCCCCGATCGTATAGTACCGCCTCGAGCCGGGACGCGACAAGACGAGCTGGGTGTAATCGGGTAAAAATTAACGAAAAACGTCTATTCCTGGCCTCCGGCCCGCGCGCGGCCTCCCGCCGGCGGACCCCGTCGCCGGCTCCCATCGCCGGCAGGCGTCGGCGGCCTTTCGTAATCCGCCCGTTTTGCCTATACTCATAACCATGCGTTGCGATTCCTGCGGCCGCGAAGGCGTCAGCTACCTCGTCAGCCTCGACGCCCGGCACGGATATACCCGCCTCTGCGCAGACTGCCTGGCTAAGCTCGGCGACGAGGCGGAATCCGCCGCCTCGCGCTGCCCGCGCTGCGGCTTGGACGCGGAGAGCCTAAGGAGGCAGGGGCGCCTTGGCTGCCCCGTCTGCGTAGGTTCGCTACGTCGGGAGCTCGTCGCGCAGTGGCGGCGCGGCGGGAGGGCCGCCTCCTACGCCGGCAAGGTGCCCGGCTCCGGGCCGCGCGCCCCTTCGCCGGAGGCCGATACCCTCCGGGCCGAGCTGGCGGCCGCCGTCGCCGCCGAGGACTTTGAGCGCGCGGCCGCCCTGCGCGACCTCCTGCGCTCCGGCCTAGGCTGTCCCGACGTGGAGGCCGGTTCGTGACGGGCCTCCCCCCCGCGCTCTCGCCGTATCCCCTCCTTCCGGCTCCCGACGACGACGTAGCCATCGAGTCGACCGTGCGCCTCGATAGAAATTTAGCGAGCTATCCTTTCCCCTGGCGGGCGAGTGCGGAGGAAGCGCGCGCCGCGGCCGGCGAGCTGGCCGAGGCCGCCGCCTGCGCCGGGCTAACGCTCTCTGCCGCCGCCTCCCTCGGGCAGGCCGGCCGCGACGCCGCGGCCGAACGGGGCGTCGCCTCGCGCGCCTATTTAATGGACGATGGGCGCCTCCTAGCCTTCGACCCCGGTCGGCGCGCTTGGCTACGCTTCAATGACGGCGCGCACTGCGCTATCTCATGCGCCTGCGCCGGCTTGGATTTGGAAACTCCCTGGTCCGCCGCCTCGTCTATCGACGACCGGCTGGCCTCTTCGGTCGCCTGGGCCTTCGATCCCGAGGCCGGCTACGTGCAGGCCGACGCCCTGCGCTGCGGCAGCGGCCTGGCCGCCTGGGTCAGGCTGCACCTGCCTGGGCTCTCTATGGCCGGCCTCCTCGACGGCGTCTTTAGGAAGGCCTTGGAGGCCGGCTTCATCATCGAAGGCGCCTATAGCGCCAGGCAGACGAGCGCCGGCTCCGCGTACTCCTTAGCCCTGCCGGAGGCTTATCGGGAAGCGGAGGCCGCCTCCCTCGAGCGCCTGCAGAGGAGCGCGGCCTTGATAGCGGAGTACGAGCGACGGGCCCGTGCCGAGCTCGCCGAGCGGCGGGCGTTGGAGCTCGGCGACCTCGTGGGGCGCGCCTACGGCGTCGCGCGGGAGGCGCTGCTCCTGGGGCGCGACGAGGCGGACGAGCTCGTCTCGGCCCTGCGCCTGGGCTTGTCCTGCGGATTATTAACGGGGCTCGGCATGGCCGAGACCGCCGAATTATGGCTATCTTTACGTATGGCCAGAGGATCGCGGCCGGACGGCGCGTCCGAGGCCGGGGCGGGACCTCATGTCGAGGCGGGCCCGAGTTCGGAAGGCGGCGACGCGGCCGAACGCGCGCGCCTCCTACGCGACGCGGCGGCCAGGCTCAAGCCGGCCAAGGGGTAGGCGATGTTCAAAGGACTGACCAAGCGGGCCCAGCGGCTCCTCACCATAAGCGCCCAAGAAGAGGCGCGGCGCTTCCACGCCTCCGAGCTGAGCCCCGAGCACGTGCTCCTGGCGCTCGTGCGCGGCGCCGAAGGCACGGGCTACCGCCTGCTCGAGGCGCTCAAGGTCGACATGGCCGAGCTGCGCCTGGAGCTGGAGCGCGCCGCCGTGGGCCGACGCGGCGGCTTCCTCTTAGGCGACGCGCCGCTCTCCAGGCGCTTAAAGAGCATGCTCGAGACCGCGGCCGAGGAGGCCAGGCTCATGGACGGCGAGTATATCGGCACCGAGCACCTGGTCGTCGCCGCCGCGCGCGAGCCATCCTCCCTCATCGAGCAGTTCTTAGGCCGCTACGGCGTCTTCTACGAACAGCTGCGCTCGGCCCTTAAGCTCTTGAGCGCCGGCCAGCACGATCAGCGCCGCGCCGAGGAGTCGAGGCGCTCGGAGGCGCCGGCGTCCGGCCGCCGGCCGGCGGCCCCGCAGAGCGGCGGGACGCCTCTCTTAGACGAGCATTCTCGCGACCTCACGGCCCTGGCCCGCGATGACAAGCTCGACCCCGTGATCGGACGCTCGCGCGAGACTACGAGGGTGCTCCGCATCCTCTCGAGGCGGACCAAGAATAATCCGGTCCTCGTAGGCGACCCGGGCGTGGGCAAGACCGCCATCGTCGAGGGCCTGGCCCTGCGCATGGCCGCCGGCGAGGTGCCTGAGGGGCTCCTGGGCAAGCGCCTCCTCGTATTGGACCTGGCCTCCGTCGTCGCGGGCACGAAATACCGCGGCGAGTTCGAGGAGCGCCTTAAGCGTATCATGAAGGAGATCGGGACGGCCGGGAACGTCATCCTTTTCATCGACGAGCTCCACACGATCATCGGCGCGGGCTCCGCCGAGGGCACGATAGACGCCTCCAATATGCTCAAGCCCGCTCTCTCCCGCGGGGAGCTCCAATGCATAGGCGCGACCACCTTGGACGAGTACCGCAAGTACTTCGAAAAGGACGCCGCGCTCGAGCGGCGTTTCCAACTAGTCATGGTCGAGGAGCCGACGGTGGAGGACACCGTCGATATACTCCTCGGGGTCAAGGAGCGCTACGAGCGCTTCCACGGCGTGCGTTACAGCCAGGACGCCATACAGGCGGCCGCTTTCTTCGCCAGGCGCTACGTCTCCGAGCGCTACCTGCCCGACAAGGCCATCGACGTGATGGACGAGGCGGGCGCCAGGCGCAAGCTCGAGGAGCCGGCGCGCATGCCCGAGCTCGGCCGCATCGAGTCGGAGATACGCCGCCTCACCGAGGAGAAGCTGGCCCTCGTCTCGACCCAGAATTACGAGCGGGCCGCCGAGCTACGCGATCGCGTCCGCTCGCTCAAGGCCAGGCTCGAGGAGCTCAAGGCCCAGGCCGGCGGCGAGGGCTCCGCCGACGGCCCCCTGGTCGGCGTGGACGACATCCGATCGGTGGTGGCCGAGATGACCGGCATACCCGTGGAGCGGATAGGAGAGGCCGAGTCCGGCAAGCTCGCCGGCCTCGAAGACGAGCTCCATCGCCGCGTCATCGGCCAGGACGACGCCGTGAAGACCCTGGCGGCCGCCGTCCGCCGCGCGCGCGCCGGCATAGCCGACCCGCGCCGGCCCTTAGGCTCCTTCATCTTCCTCGGCCCCACCGGCGTCGGCAAGACCCTCCTGGCCAAGACCCTGGCGGAGGCGCTCTTCGGCAGCCAGGACGCGCTCATACGCATCGACATGTCGGATTACATGGAGAAGCACAACGCGGCGCGCCTAGTCGGCGCGCCCCCCGGCTACGTGGGCTACGACGAAGGCGGCATGCTCACCGAGCGCGTCCGCCGTAAACCGTACTGCGTGGTGCTCTTCGACGAGATCGAGAAGGCCCATCCCGACGTGTTCAACCTGCTCCTGCAACTCCTTGAGGAGGGCGAGCTACGCGATAACCTGGGGCACAGCGTGTCGTTCCGCAACGCCGTGGTCATCATGACCAGCAACGCCGGCACCCGCGACATCACCCGCGGCTCGCGCCTGGGCTTCGGCGCGGAGGACCGGCGCTTCGATTACGCCTCGGTGCGCGACGCGGCCTTGGCCGAACTGAAGAAGCTCTTCAATCCCGAGTTCATCAACCGCGTCGACGAGGTGGTGGTCTTCCATCCCCTGGACCGCCTCCAGGTGGCCGCCGTGCTGGAGCTGGAGCTGCAGGGTTTAAGGCGGCGCTTGGCAGAGCGCGGCGTCGCCTTGGAGCTGGAGCGCAAGGCCGTGGAATACTTGGCCGAGCGCGGCTACGACGCGGCCTACGGAGCCAGGCCCATGCGCCGGCTCATCATGCGGCTCATAGAGGACCCCTTGGCGGTGCTCATGGTCTCGGGGGAGTGCCTACCGGGCTCCACGGTCCGCGTGCGAGCCAAGGGCGAGGAGCTTACGCTTAAGGTCCAGAAGGTTAAGCCTGAGCCGCGCCACGAGCCGGCCGCGGCGCGATCGTGAAGCCGCGCCCGCGGCGTCCCGCCGCGGCGAGGGGGCCTAGTCCTCGCGGCCAATGAGCCGCTTCAAAGCGCGCAGGCGATCCTCGTCGAGCTTGACGCGCAGATTCTTCTCCTGCGTGGGTATCACGAGGCCCTTGGGGCCGTCCTTGGCGCGTCGTAGGTACTTCACCTGGGTATAGTAGAGGTCCCCCGAGCCCGAGCTTCGGCCTTTGGAATAGTACAGCGCCAGATTGCCGGCCGCCAGCATAATATCCAGGGGGAAGCTCTTACCCGCCCGCGCTCGTACGAAGACGTACGAGCCGGCGTAGTCGCGCGCGTGCATCCATAGGTCGTTGCCGCGGACGTACCGGCGTAGGAGCTGGTCGTTTTCGGCGGCCGAGCGGCCGACCAGGATGAGCCAGCCGTCCAGCTCGAGGGATAGCCCCGGGTAGCGCTTGGGCGCCTCGGCCGGCGCCGTGCGCCGCTTGGCCAGGTAGGCTCGGATGCGGTAGGGGTTCTCCTCCGCCTCGATCGCCCGCTCCTCGGCCGCGAGCTCGGCCAGGGCGGCGCGGGCTTCGGCCAGCTCGTCGCGGGCGTCGGCGAGGCCCGAACGGGCCTTCCTGGCCTTCTCGTAATAGTCCTTGGCGTTCTCGACGACGCTCTTCTTCTCGTCGACGTGGATGATCACCGAGCCGCCGCGGTAGAAATCGTCGGCTCGGACGCAGGAGCGCTCGACGGGGCCGGCGGGGTTGGCCATGAGTATGTCGCCGAGCTCCTTCAATCGCTCGGGCTCGGCGTAGGCCGCCAGCGCCTTCTCGAGGGAGGCGACGCGGAGCTCTATAGACGCCCGCTTCGAGGCGAAATGCTTCTTGGCCCGCTCGAGGAGGGCCTGGCGCGATAGCTCCGAGCCGTGCTCGGCGTAGTAGGCGTCGACGCGCTCGTTATAGCTACCCTCGCCGGGGAAATCGCGCGCCGGGAAGGCCTTGTCGGGGGCGGGGCCGGCCTCCGGCGCGTAGCGGCCGCCGGCGAGCTCGCCCTTGGAGGGCTTCCGCGTGAGGACGTCGACGATGGTCCCGTCCGGCTTGGTGAGTATCACGTTGGCCGCGCTTGACCAGAGCCTAGCGTACAGGAGGCGCTCGCCCTCGTCGCGGCCGATGCGCAGGCGGACGATGCGCTCGGCGCCCAGCTGCCCGACGGCCTCGACGCGGGCGCCGCGGACCTGGGCGCGCAGGAGCTCGGTGAAGCGCTGGGGCTTGGGCGCCTTGGGCAGGGCCAGCTTCGTGGCGTGCAGGCGGCAGGCGCCGTGCGCCACGCAGATCATGAGCTCGGTCGCCTTGCCCGGCTTATAGAAGGACAAGAGGAGCGTGTCGTACGAGGGCTGCGCGATGCGCTGCAGCTGGGCCCCGACGAGATCCAGCTCGCCTAAGACCCTATCTATCTCGTTCCAGTTAAGCGACATGCCCTACGCGCCGTGGCAATGCTTGTACTTCTTGCCCGAGCCGCAGGGACAGGGCTCGTTACGCCCCACCTTGGGCACGGCGCGCACGACCTGGGCCGCCCGGGGGGCCGCGCCCTGGGCCATGGCGCCGGAGGCCGCCTGCGCGCGCGCCGCCTGGGCCAGGGCCGCGCCGCCCGAGGCGCCGCCGGCGGCGCCGAACTGCCCGACCTCGTCGTGGCGCGTCTCGCCGCCGGAGACCACCGGGCGCAGGGTGCGCTCCTCCTGGCGCTGTATGCGCACCAGGAAGAGGGTGGAGGCTACCGAACGGCGGATCTCGTCGATCATGCGGTCGAATATATCGAAGCCTTCGAGCTTGTATTCGAGGAGCGGGTTCTTCTGGGCGTAGTGCCGGAGGTACACCGCCTCGCGCAGGGCCTCCATGTTCTCCAGATGGTCGAGCCATTTCTGGTCGATGGTGGATAGGTATTTCCAGCGCAGGAAGTGGTTGAGATTGTCGCTCCCGGCTGCGGCCCGCTTCTCCTCCAGGTCTTCCTCGAGGAGGCGGCCGATCTCCGCGTCCAGGAGCTCGGGGCGCTCGGCCTCGGGGGCGTCGTAGCGCCAGGGCAGCTGCAGGCCGAAGGCGGCCTTGAGCCCCTCTTGGAGCGCCGCGTAGGCGGCTTGGGGCCCGGCCTTCATGCCTTCCTTGTAGGCCCCGAGGAATTCCGCGGCCATGCCGCGGGCGGCGTCCATGGCGCGGACGGCTATGTCGCCGTCGGCGGCTATGGAGTCGCGCTGCTCGTAGATGAACTTGCGCTGCTGGTTCAAGACGTCGTCGTATTCCAGGAGGTGCTTGCGTATCTCGAAGTTGCGCTCCTCCACCTTCTTCTGCGCGCCCTCTATGGTACGGTTGAGGAGCGGGTGGTAGATGGGCTCGCCGGGCTTCATGCCCACCTTCATCATGAGGCCCTTCAGGTTGGTGCCGAAGAGTCGCATGAGCTCGTCGTCGAGCGAGATGAAGAACTGGGAGCGGCCGGGGTCGCCCTGACGGCCGGAGCGGCCGCGGAGCTGGTTGTCGATGCGCCGCGACTCGTGGCGCTCGGTGCCGATCACGTAGAGGCCGCCGGCGGCCCGGACCTCGTCGTAGTCCTTACGCCAGAGCGCGAGCTCCTCGTCCAGGGCCTTCATGTAGGCGGCCTCGTCGGCTTGGGTGCCCGCCCGCTTGCTCGCCCGGTACTCGGGGTTGCCGCCGAGCTTGATGTCGGTGCCGCGGCCGGCCATGTTGGTGGCTATGGTGACGGCGCCCTTGGCTCCGGCCTCGGCGATGATGACCGCCTCGCGGGCGTGGTTCTTGGCGTTCAACACCTCGTGGCGTATGCCGCGCTTGGTCAGGGCGGCCGAGAGCCGCTCGCTCTTCTCGATGCTGACCGTGCCTACGAGCACCGGCTGGCCGCGGCCGTGGGCGTCCTTGATCTCGTCGCAGATGGCGTCGAATTTCTCGTCCTCGTTCAAGAACACGAGGTCGTCCTCGTCGGCGCGCGCGACAGGGCGGTTGGTCGGTATGACGGTGACGTCGAGCCCGTAGATGCGCTGGAACTCGGTGGCCTCGGTCTCCGCGGTGCCGGTCATGCCCGCGATCTTGTCGTAGAGCCTGAAGTAGTTCTGGAAGGTGATGGTGGCCAGGGTGCGGTTGCGCCGCGCTATCTTGATGCGCTCCTTGGCCTCGATCGCCTCGTGCAGGCCGTCGGAGTAGCGCCTGCCGTGCAGGATGCGGCCGGTGAACTCGTCCACGATCTGCACCTGGCCTTCCTGCACCACGTATTCCACGTCCTTATGGAAGAGCTCGCGCGCGCGGATGGCCTGTACGAAGTAGTGGGTGAACTCGAAGTTCTGCTCGTCGAAGAGCGAGCCGGAGATCAGGTTGCGCTTCTTTAAGAGCTCCTCGATCTTGGCCAAGCCCTGCGAGGTGAACGAGACCTTCTTGTTCTTCTCCTCTATCTTATAGTCGCCGTTGAGCTCCTCGCCCTCGTCTTCCTTGGGGTACTCGCCGGTGGCCGGATCCTTCTCGACCTCGACGAGCTGCGGGGCCAGGCGGGCGACCTCGCCGATCTTGTAGGTGTCGTCCTCGGCCGCGCCCGAGATGATGAGCGGGGTGCGAGCCTCGTCGATCAGGATGGAGTCGATTTCGTCGACGACGCAGTAGGCGTGGCCTCGCTGGACCTTGCGCGACGGATCCATGGCCATGTTGTCGCGGAGGTAGTCGAAGCCGAACTCGTTATTGGTCCCGTAGGTGATGTCGCGGCCGTAGGCCAGGCGTCTGGCCTCGTTGTCCAGGTTGGACAGGATGGCGCCTACGCTCATGCCCAGGAACGAATAGACCCGGCCCATCCAGGCCGAGTCGCGCTCCGCCAGGTAGTCGTTCACCGTGACCACGTGCACGCCGCGGCCGGCCAGGGCGTTGAGGTAGACGGCCGGCACGCCGGCTAAGGTCTTGCCTTCGCCGGTCTTCATCTCCACGATGCGGCCGCGGTGCAGGACCAAGCTGCCCAGGATCTGCGTATCGAAGGCCCGCTCGCCCAGTACGCGCCTGGCCGCCTCTCGCGCCAGTGCGAAGGCCTCGGGGACGAGCTCGTCGAGCGAGGCGCCGGCGGCGACGCGGTCGCGGAGCTTGGCCGTCTCCTTGGGAAAATCCTCGGCTTTAAGGGCCATGGCCCAGGCTTCTTTTTCGTTAACCGCGTGCAGCTGCGGGAGGAGCTCTTTGATGTCGCGCTCTCGTTTAGATCCGAAGAGCGCCGTTAGGGGGTTGAACGCCATGTCGCTTACTCTATATCTTTTAAGAATAAGCGGTCAAGCTTAGCTCCGGCGGCGCCGTCAGGGCGCTCTATACGCCGCGGCGCGGGGGCTGTTCCCGCGGCCGCCATGGCCGCTTCGGAGGTTCGCCCGTGCCCGCTCGCCCTTCCCGCCTCGCTATGCCCGTAGCCCTAGCGGCCCTCGCCGCGCTCGCAGCCCTGGCCGCGTCCTCTTGCTCGGACGCCGGCGAGCTCCGCGCGCTGAAGCGGGAGCAGCTCTTTACCCTGGGCTTCGGCACCATGGAGGATCAGCTCAACCTCTTCAGCCTCTCGGGGAACGCCCCGCCGCTACCGAGCTCGATAGCCATGCGCGACGGCATCTTCTTTATCGCGAACGGCAACGCAGGCAAGGTGATCAGCCTCTCCTCGTTCGGCGACCTCCTGTCCATGGTCTATAATCCGGACAGGAATCCGGCCCCCGTCATCTTACGTCTCGCCCAAGCGGGGGAGCCGGCCCAGGGACGCGTCGCCCGGACCTATCCCTTCAACGCGCCGGGGGCTATAGCCGTCGACTCCCGCCGTAGCTTCTTCGTCGAGGAGCGGGTTCCCGAGGAGCGGCGCAGCTACGACGAAACCACGCAATCCAGCCTGGAATACGTGGTGCTGCGCTTCAGCCGCGACGGCGAGTACCAGGACTACCTAGGCCAAGAGGGCCTCGGAGGTACGCCGTTCCCGCTTATCGCCTCCATCCTCATCACCCCCTCAGACGGCTGCGTGGTGGTATGCGTCACCGGCGAAGGTTGGACGGCCTTTTGGTTCTCCCAGGCGGGCCTCCTTGAATCGACCGTTCGCATTCGGCGCGATCGCCTGCCCCTCCCGGCCGGCGAAGCCGACCTCTTCCCGTCGATGGACGGCATAGGCCTCAGCCCCGACGGCGACGGGCTTCTCCTCAAAGTCGACTACTACCGCGACGTGGTCGACCAGGCGACCCGCTCGCGCACCGGCGTGGAGTTCGCCTCGAGCCGCGCCTGGATCCTCTCGCGTAGCCGCGGGGGCTTCGAGGACGATTTCGAGCTGCCCGGCTTCGAGCCGCCGCAAGCCAGGCGCGGGGCGCCGAAGCCGGTGCCCAGGAGCTGGGATCTCGTCGGGGTAGCCCTGGGTAAGGTCTTCATGTCGGCGGTGGACGACGAAGGCGCGACCTATTTCGGCGTCTTCGATCCGGCATCCAAAGCCCTGTCGCGTTTCTCCCTGGTCATAGAGCCGGACGAGCTTATGTACAAGACCATGCACCTTTCGCCCGACGGCATCGTATCGGCCCTCCTGGCGACTCGCTTCGAGGCCCGCATCGTCTGGTGGCGCTTCGACCGCGTGATCGGCGGCCGCGCCCCATGAGGCCCCTCCTGTCCTGCGCCGCGGCCGCGGCGTTGGACGCGCTGACCCAGGCCGAGTACGGCGTCTCCGCCGAGCGGCTCATGGAGCTCGCGGCCGCGCGCATCCTGGACGTCCTGATCGCCGAAGGCGTCTGGCCCGCCGCCGCTGCCGGCGGCGTCGCGGCTCGCGCGGGCTGGGCGGGGGCGACCAAGGTGGCGGCGATCTGCGGCTCGGGCAATAACGCCGGCGACGCCCTGGCCCTTTTGCGCATGGCTGCCTTCGCCGGCGAGCCCGGCTTGGCGGCCGTGGTTCCCGATCGCCTCGGCGAGGCGGCGGCCGCCCGAGCGCGAGAGGCTGAGGCGGCCGGGGTCCGGCTTATCGGGCTAGGCTCGCCCGAGGCGCTTAAGGCCGTCGCCGAGGCCGCCCTGGTCATCGACGCGGTCGCCGGGACCGGCGTACGCGGCCCTCTCCGCGGCCGAGCCTTAGAGGCGGCCGAGCTCTGCGGGAGCGCGCGCGGCCGCCTCGTCGCCTTGGACTTGCCGAGCGGGGTAGGGGCCTATGGTGGCCGAGCCGGGAGCTTATCGCCTTCGCCGGCGGCTGAATCAGCTCGCCCCGCGCCGCCGAAGGCGGAGCTCACCGTTTGCGTCGCGCCGCGTAAGCTTGAGCTATATTTTCCGGCATATCGCGGCGCGGCGGGCCGTATCGCGGCGGCCGAAGGCATCTTTCCCCTCGGCCGCGTCGAAGCGATGGCAGACGCCCGCCTGTTGGAGGATGCGGATCTCGCGGAGCTCCTCCCGCCCTTGGCGCCCGAGGCGCACAAAGGGAGCCGCGGCGCCGTCGGGGTCTACGGCGGGGCCCTCGGGACTCTGGGCGCCGGGCTCATCGCCGCGCGCGCCGCCTCGGCCGCCGGGGCCGGCGTCGTCAGCTTTATAGTCAGGGATGAAAGCTACGCGCAGGCGGCCGGCCGCCTGCAGGGACAGATCGTGAGGCCCCTATCCTTAGGCTCAGGCCGGCTTCTGGACGCCGCGCTCGTCGGGCCGGGGCTCGGCCTGGACGAGGCGGCGGAGGGCGCGCTTAAAGACCTATGGGAAAGTTCCCTTCCCTTGGTCGTCGACGCCGACGCGCTCAGGCTCGTCGCGCGCGGCGCCGTCGGCGGTACCGCGGGGGCGGGCGCGCCCGATAAACCCAAGCGAGCCGCGCCCCTGATCATGACGCCGCACCCCGGCGAGCTCGCGGCGCTCGCGGCCGCGGCCCTCGGACGTCCGGGCGATCCCGAGGCCGTCGCCTTGGCCGCCGAGCGTTGGCGCTACGACGCGGCCGCCTTGGCCCTCGAGACGGCGCGGGCCTACGGCGCCGCGCTCGTCTGCAAGGACGCGACCAGCTTTATCGCTATGCCCGACGGCCGCCTCGCCGTCTGGGACGGCCGCGAGCCGAGCCTAGGCGTCGGCGGCTCGGGCGACGCCTTAGCCGGCTTCATAGCCGGGCTCCTGGCCCGCGGAGCGCCCGCCTGGGACGCGGCCCGCGCCGGCGTCATCGCCCACGGACTGGCCGGCCGACGGCTGGCCGCCCAAAAAGGCTTCTACGACGCCGGTGAGCTTCCCGAGGCCCTGGCGTCCCTGGCTTATGAAAGGACGAAGCATGGATAAGTGGGAGACGCGAGAGAAGAACGACAAGGCTAACGTCACCTATTACTATAATCGCGAGCGACGCATGGAGGGCGCCGGCCGCTACGCCCGCTTCGCCGAGAGCTTGCACCACGCCAAGCGCCCCGGGCTCCTCCGTACCATGACGGCGACGCGGTCCTTGGCCATGCTGTTCTACGGCCTCATCTTCATGCTGGTAGCCGCCTTCCTCGTCGACTGGGTGAGCGGCGGCAAGGAGAGCGCGCGCCTGGCCGGTTGGTCATATTCCATGGATGCCCTCTGGTTCGAAGGCGACGCCTATCTGTCGCTCAGGCGGGAACGCGGCTTAGGCGCGCGCGAGGCGGGCCTGGCGACGGTCCGGGTCACCGTGGGCGGACAGGCGGCTGAAGGCGAGTTCCTCCCCGGCGTGCACGAGCTGAAGCTGAAGCTCCCGGCCGTCGCCAAGCCCGAATGGGCCGCCGCCCTGATCGTCTCGGGCGATTCCCAGGCTGAATTAGCGGTCCGGATGCGCTAAGCTCGGCCGTCCGGGCGCCCGCGGTCGGCCTCCGAGGCCGCGCAAGCCTTCGCTTGACCGCACCGGGGCTTTCAAGTATGGTTTTAGCTACGCGGCCGCGCCTTTCGATCCTCCCCAAGCCGGACGGATCGATGACCGCGCCTGCGCTCAGCTTTGGTCGAACGGAGAAATGAGCATGATTCAGTTTTACCTGCTCAGCGTCCTCTTGAACATACTGGCCGGTTACGCCCTCATAGTCTACGGTAAAGAAGCGCGGGCCACGCCCTTCGACGGCCTTCGCGGCTTCCTGCAGGATCCGACCGTTAGGCTCATACTGGGCGTGCTCGGCTTCGTCGTGGGCTTCTTCAAGCTCTTGACCGTGATGCGCGGCGACGTGCCCGTCGTCGGGGATTTCCTGCCCGCCTTGGCCGGCATGGCCTCCGGTTTCGCGCTGCTCTTCGAGTTCTATCGATCCACCGCGACCATCAACGCCGAAGGAATGGAGCGGCTCGACGCCATCTTCTTGCATAGGCGCCGCCTCCTCGGGATCGCGGCCATGGCGATAGGCTTCGCCCATTTCCTCTTCCCGAATGTCCTCTTCCTTTGATGCTACGCGCCTAGGCCGCTCGGCCGCCGGCATAGCCGTACATCAGGGCCGCGTGCTGGTCGGTCGGCGCAAGCCCGGCGGGGACCTAGGCGGCCGCTGGGAGTTCCCCGGCGGCAAGCTGGAGGCCGGCGAGACGGCCGAGGACGCGCTGGTCCGAGAATACGACGAGGAGCTCGGCGTCGAGGCGACGGCGCTCGGCCGCCTGGGCAGGAGCTCCTTCGAGCATAGGGGTAGGCCTTACGAGCTCGTCGCCGTGGCCCTATCCGTAGCGGGCGACGAGTTCGCCCGGCGCGAGCATGATGAGTTCCGTTGGGCCTCGGCCGAGGAGCTCGTCGCCCTGGACCTGGCCGAATCCGACCGATCGCTCCTGCCCTTCGTCCTGCCCCTGCTCAGCCCTCGCTAGAGAACAGGTCGAGCTCGGGCTTCTCATCCGGCCCGGCCGGTTGGTTGATGAGTATCTCCACGCGGCCCTCTATCTTCTCGAGGTCGCGCTCCAAGCCCTTGGAGAGCTTGACCCCCTCCTCGAACACCGCGAGGGCGTCCTCGAGCGGCAGGTCCTTTTCCTTGATGCGCTCCGCCAGCTCCTCGAGCCGGCGCAGGCGGCCTTCGAAATCCTTCATGCCCGTACCTCCGTCGTCAGCGCGTCGGCCCGGCCTCGCGCGAATTGTATAGAGAGTTCCTGGCCGGCGGAGAGCTCCGCCGCGTCGCATAGCGCCTTCCGGCCGCCTTTCACGCGCACGACCGCGTAGCCCCGCGCTAGGATGTCGCTCGGGTTCGACGCAGAAAGCAGGGAGTAGGCCTTCTCGAGCCGCCCCCGGGCGTCGCGGGCCGCCCGGCGGACGCCGTCTATGAGCGTTTCTTTGGCGTCGTCGAAGCGCTGCCGACGCGGTAGGAGCGCGCGCTCCAGGCGCAGCTCCAAGGCGTCGGGGGCGAAGCTTTTCACCAGGAGCCTGGCGCGCTCCAGCCTGGAGCGCATGGCTCCTTCGAGCGCCTCGGCGGCGGCGCCCATCCGCTCGAGAACGCTGGCGGCGCTCTCCGACACGAGCTCCGCCGCGGCGCTCGGCGTCGGAGCCCTGAGGTCGGCGGCGTAATCGCAGAGGCTCCAGTCTATCTCGTGGCCGACGGCGCTGATCACCGGAATGGCCGATGACGCGACCGCGCGGACGACGGCCTCGTCGGAGAAGGCTAAGAGGTCCTCGAGCGAGCCGCCGCCCCGCCCGATGATGATCACCTCGCCTAGCTTATGCTCGTTCGCGACGCGCAAGGCGCGTACCAGCTGCGCTGGCGCCTCCTCGCCCTGCACGAGGGTCGGGATGACGGTGACGCGGAGCCCGGCGTTCCGTCGCCCGAGCACGTTAAGGACGTCGCGCACGGCCGCGCCGGACGGCGAGGTGATGACGGCGACGCGGGAGGGGAAGGCGGGGATGGGTCGCTTGCGCGCCTCGTCGAAGAGGCCCTCGGCGGCCAGGCGCCGCTTCCGCTCCTCCAGCATGAGGAGGAGGTCGCCTTCGCCGGCCAAGGACATCGAATCGACGATCAGCTGATATTGGCCGCGGGCCGCGTAGACGGAGAGGCTCCCTACGGCGCGGACGAGCATCCCGTCCTTGGGCCTGAACGCGAGCCTGAGCGTCTTGCCCTTGAACATGACGGCCTGGATCATCGCGCCGCCGTCCTTCAAGGTGAAGTAGAGGTGCCCCGAGGGCGCCGGCCGCCAGTTGGATATCTCGCCCTCGACGGCGACGGCGGAGAAGCTTTCCTCAAGGCTACGCTTGACGAGCTCGGTGAGCTCGGAGACCGAGAATACGAGCGGCTGGGCCATGGCTCACTCTAGCCTTCGCCGAGCCCGCGGCGCAAGGTGCTTTTCGGTGGAAAAAGCGCCGCGCATCGGTTATAACGGAATACATGAGGCGATTTACCTGGTCCGTCGTGCTGCTACTCATAGCCAGCCTAAGCGTTTTCTGCGTCGGCTGGCTTTCGCTCCGCGTCCGCCCCGGCGCCGTGGCCGTCGTGGCCAGCAAGACCGGCGGGGTCGAGCCCGAGCCGCTCCGCGCCGGCCGCTTCGCCTGGTCGCCGGCGGCCCTCTTGCCGACCAACCTACGGGTCGTGAGTTTCTCGCCCAAGCCCGCCGGCCGGAGCCTAAGCCTGGAAGGCGAGCTCCCTTCGGCCGCCGCCTACCGCGCCTTCATGGCGGGCGAGCCCGACTTCAGTTGGCGCCTTACCCTCGCGCTCAAGGCCGCGCCCAAGCCGGCGGCCCTCCCCGAACTCTTCTCGCGCTACGGCGTCGATAGCGACGAGGCCCTGGCCGCCTGGCTCTCCGCGGAGCTGGATTCGGCCTTGGGCGACGCCCGAGCCCTGGTGTTAGCGCATTTCGCCGACGAGGAGGGCGCTCAGCTCCTGGTCTCGGGCCGAGCCGACGACGCCGTACGTGCGGGTCTGGCGGCCAAGCGGCCTCTGCTCGAGATCCTGGAATTCGGCATAAGCGAGGCGCGCCTGCCCGACCTGGCGCTCTACGCGCGGGCCAGGGAGCTGTACCTAGGCTACGTCGAGCGCTTTAGGGCGAGCGTCGAGCCGGCCTTGGCGGAGGCCAGCGAGCTGGCGGCCCGCGACCAGGTACGGATGGATCTCCTGCGCCGCTACGGGCAGCTCCTCTCGGAATACCCGAGCCTCATCGACTACCTGGCCATCGAAGCCGGCATCGCGCCGCGGCCGGCGGCGCCGGCGAACGGGATCCCGTCTACCCGGACCGGGCAGTAGGCGGCCGCCGTGGATTATTTCTTCAACTTCGATAAGATGCGCTATCTGACCGGCGCCAAGCCCGAGGGCTGCATCCTCTGCCTCGTGCGGGACGGCTCGCCCGACGTAGAGAGCCTCGTCGTCCATAGGGGCGGCTCATGGCTCGTCACCCTGAACCTTTATCCCTACAACCCCGGCCACCTCATGCTTTTTCCGCTGAGGCATGTGCAGGATATACGCGAGCTCTCGAACGAAGAGCGGGCGGAGGGCGACCGCCTGACCCGCCTCTGTCTCGACGTGCTGGACGAGGCGTATCATCCGGCGGCCTATAACGTGGGCTATAACATGGGACTCGTGGCCGGCGCCAGCATCGACCACCTGCACCAGCACGTCATACCGCGCTACGCCCGCGAGATAGGCATCGCCGAGCTCATGGCCGGGAAGCGCGTCCTCGTGCAGGATCCTCGCGACACCCAGGCTATACTCGCCCCGGCCTTCGCCAAGCGGGTCGCCGCCGCGTCAGGCTAAGCCGCGGCCGGGGAACCGGCGGCCGAAGGGCTATTCCGCATAGGGCGAGTCGAAGCTCTCGTAGGGTACGACGACGATGAGCTCGCCATCCCCGGGCGTTATGAGCGCCTTGCCGCCCAAGGCCCGATTGGATATCCCGAACTCGCCGGGCCCCCAGCGTAGGCCGCCCAAGGGCCAGCGGAGGCCCTCGCTCCTCATCCCCGAGGCGCCGCGCGCCGTCGGAAAGGCCGATATTAAACCGCCGTCTTTAAGGTCCAGTTCTAAAGGCCCTCGTATACGCAGGACGAGTTCGCCTGGCGCGTACCAGGCGTCCGGCCCCCAGGGTAGCTCGAAGAGGGCGCGCAGGGCGAACAGGTGGTCGAGCCGCCCGCCGCCGCCCCCGGCCATCGTCACCCGGCCGTAGCCCCGCGCCCGTAGCTCCTTAAGGCCGAGCTCCGTATCGGTATCGTCCTTATCCGTCGGATGCCTGACGACGCCCTCGTACTCGGCTAAGACGGCCGGATCGCGTAAGGAGTCGAAGTCGCCCAGCACCAGGTCGGGCCGGACGCCCCAGGTCCGCAGGGTATCGAGGCCCGAGTCGGCGGCGCAGACGAAGGAGAAGTCGGCCATGCGGGATGATAAGACTGAATATTCCGGCGCTAGGCCGCCGGTGACCAGGAGGGCGCTATCCATGAAGCCAAAGCATAGCAGGCGAGCCGCGCCTTGCCCAGGCCCGCGTCGGCGGAGTAATCTAGCGACGGCCCCGCCAGGCCTATCGGAGCATATCGTGAAGCGTATAAACATCCCGCCGGCCCTTAAGGACTTCGCCCGCGTCTTTCAGGACGCCGGCTTCCGCTGCTATTTCGTGGGCGGGGCCGTACGCGATAGCCTCCTGGGTAAGGCGGCGGCGGATTGGGACGCGGCGACCGACGCGCGTCCCGAGCAGGTGATGCGCCTGTTCCGCGGCGTCATACCCACCGGCATAAAGCACGGCACGGTGACCGTTCGCTGGCGCGGCGCTTCGATAGAGACGACCACCTTCAGGGTGGAGGGCGAGTACCGCGACGGCCGCCGGCCCGAGGGCGTGCGCTTTACCGGCGAGCTTCTTGACGACCTGTCGCGCCGCGACTTCACCATAAACGGCATGGCCGCCGACCCGGCCTCGGGCGAGGTGGTAGACCCCTACGGCGGCCGCGACGACCTGAAGGCCGGCGTCGTCCGCGCCATCGGCGACCCCTTGGAGCGCTTCGACGAGGACGGCTTAAGGCCCCTGCGCGCCGTACGCTTCGCCTGCCGCTTCGGCTTCGCCATCCATCCAGATACCTTGGCGGCCATCCCGGCGCGCCTGTATAAATTCCGCATGGTCTCGGCGGAGCGCGTGCGCGACGAGCTGTCGAAGATACTCATAACCGAGCGGCCGTCATACGGCCTGGGCATAATGAAGGAGACCGGCTTATTGCCCGGGATTCTTCCTGAGCTGGACGTCTGCGCCGGGGTGGGGCAGGGCGGCCCCCACCGCTACGACGTATTCGGCCACCTCTTGGCCTCTTGCGACGCGGCGCCCGCGGAGCTCGAGCTACGCCTGGCGGCCTTGCTCCACGATATCGGCAAGCCCGCCAAGCGGATCGAGGAGCCCGGCGGCGGGCTGTCGTTCTACGGCCACGACCAGGAATCGGCGCGCCTGGCCGAGGCCGCGCTTAAGCGCCTCAAGTACCCGAACGCCGTCATCGAGAAGGTTAGCCTCCTCGTGCGGCACCATATGTTCGATTACTCGCCCGACTGGACTGACGCGGCCGTGCGCCGCTTCGTGAATCGCGTCGGGCTCGAGGCGGTCCTGCCCCTGGCCAGGCTTCGCCTGGCCGACATGGCCGGCGTGAGCGGACGCCCGGCCGACCCGCGCCTCGTGCTCCCGCTCGTGGAGCGCGTGGAGGAGCTCAAGGCCAAGGACCAAGCCTTCGGCCTTAAGGACCTGGCCATAGGCGGCCATGACCTGGCGGCGGCCGGTTGGCCGCGCGGGCCGCTCATGGGCCGCGCCCTGGCGGAGCTCCTCGAGGCCGTCCTGGACGACCCCGCGCTCAACGAGCGCGGGCGGCTCCTAGAGATAGCCGAGAAGATTAAACCGAAGTACGGGCTGGGTTAGATCCGCCTGCCGGCGAGGAGCCGCTCCGCCTCCTCGCCGCCCTCGGCGACGATGGACTCATAGGCCAAGGCGGCGGCGGCCTGCTCGGCCTCCTTCTTATTCTTGCCTGAAGCCGGGCCGTAGCGCCTACCCTTGAGCTCGCAGGTGACTTCGTAGGTGCGGTCGTGGTCGGGGCCGGATTTGCCGGCGACCGCGTAGACGGGGTAGGTCTTAAGCCATTTTTGGGCGTATTCCTGCAGGATAGTCTTGTAATCGCGACGGTGGCGGTCGCCGAGCACGTCGCCGATGGCGGGCACCATGAAGCGTAGCACGAGCTCGCGAGCGCGTTCGAAGCCGGCGTCTAGATAAGCGGCCCCGAAGATGGCCTCCATCGCGTCGGCCAGTATGGCCTTCTTGGCCCGGCCCCCGGTGCGCTCTTCGCCCTTGCCCACGAGGAGCAGGGCGTCGACGCCTATGGCCTTGGCTATCTCGGAGAGCGTATCCTCGGACACGACGAAGCTTTTCACGCGCGCCAGCTCGCCCTCCGCCCGGTCGCCGAGCTTGGAGAAGAGCTCGGCGGCGGCTACGAGGCCGAGCACGGCGTCGCCCAGGAATTCCAGGCGTTCGTTGTTGCCGCGAGATCGCGGATCCTCGTTGACGTACGAACGGTGGGTCAGGGCCTGATTGAGGAGCTCGAGGTCCTTGAAGCGGAAGTCTATGGATTTCTGGAAGGCGAGGAGCCTCTCCTTACGCCCCTTGCCCTCGGGGCCATCAAGCGACGTGGCGATACGGCTCTCCTTGCTTCGGGCGGCGAGATCGGGCGGCGCGGCCGGGCTCGGTTCGGCCGGGCTCGGTTCGGCCGGGCTCGGTTCGGCCGGGCTCGGTCCGGCCGCCCGCCGCTAGAAAAAAAAAGCCGGCCCCAAGGAGGCCGGCCTTTCGTCGCCCGAGATTTACATCTGGGACTTGATGAACTCGTAGGCGTCGCGGACGGTCTCGAACTCGTTGGCCTTCTCGTCGGGGATGCGGATCTTCATCTCCTCCTCGATGCCGTAGACCAGCTCGTAGGTGTCGAGGCTGTCGGCGCCGAGGTCCTGGCGGAAGCTGGCGTCGAGGGTGATCTTGTCCTCTTCGACTTCGAGCTTGTCGGCGATTATCTTCTTGATTTTCTCGAACAGTTCGTCCATAGAATACTCCTTTACGCGTTGGTCGCGGGGTTGATTACCTGCCTGCCGCGATAGAAGCCGCACTTCGGGCACACCCTGTGGAGCATGACGGCGTTGCCGCAGTTTCCGCAAGAGACGACGGTGGGGGCGACGAGCTTCATATTGATAGAGCGGCGCCTGCGCGTCCTGGCCTTCGAAGTATTAAACCTAGGTACAGCCATAAAAACCTCATTCCCGGTGGGATATTGCCTATACGGATACCGCGCTAAGGTAACGGATGCGGGCTCTTTTGTCAATAAGAGCGATGGACCAGTTACGCCTTGGGGTGGAAGCGCTTCAAGGCCTCGGCTACGACCGGCGGCACCATCTTGCTCACGTCGCCGCCGAAACTGGCCAATTCCTTGATGGCGCTGGAGCGGAGGACGAAAAAGCGCGGGTCGGTGGGCATGAAGAAGGTCTCGATCTCGGGCCCGAGGCCCTTGTTCATCACCGACAGCTCGAACTCGTAGCTGAAGTCCTGCACGCTACGGACCCCGCGCAGGAGCACCCGGCATTTGTGGGCGCGCGCGAAGTCGACGATGAGGGTGTCGCAGGTATGGACCGAGACGTTCGGCCAGCCGGAGACGAGCTCCCGCATGAAGGCGACCCGTTCGTCCGCGCTGAAATTCGAGCTCTTGGAGCGGTTGACCGCCACCACCACGAGCACTTCCTCGAAGACGGTCCTAGCCCGTTCGATGATGTTGAGGTGACCGTAGGTCGGCGGGTCGAACGAGCCCGGGAAGACAGCCTTAACCATGGGCGCTACCATAAACCCGCGCGGGAACTATCGTCAAGCGAGCGGCCTTCGTGTACAATCGGCTTCCGATGAAGACCCTCGCTAGCCTCGCCCTCGCCGTCCTTTCGGGCTTTTTATTGCCGCTGGCGCTGCCCAACGAGTACTTCGCCTGGGGCAATCCGGCCCTCGGGCTCATATGCCTGGCGCCGCTCTACCTCTCGTTCCTCGGCGCGCGGAGCTATCGCGGCGCCTTCGTCCGCGGCGCGCTCTTCGGCGGCCTGGCGCACGGCCTCTCCAGCTATTGGCTGTGGTTCTTCCAAGACTTCCGCTTCTGGACCCTCGGCTCCACCGTCGCGGCCTACATGCTGGTCTACGGGATCTTCGGGCTCTATCTCTACGCTTGCCTGCGCCACGGCGGGCTCTATAGGCCGCTCTTGTTCGCGGCCGCCTGGGCGGTTTTCGAATGGAGCAAGTCGAACGGCTTCCTCGGCTATCCCTGGGGGCTCCTGCCGTATACTTGGAATACGGAGATCGGAAGAGCACACGTCTGAACTCCAGTCACCGAATACGATCT
>CALKWG010000527.1 GCA_938004315.1 uncultured Spirochaetaceae bacterium | reverse complement strand
CGCGCATCTCCTTGAGCATCATCTGCACGAAGATCGACTCGAACTCGCGGCACTGCTCATAGAGCTTGCTGCCGCGGTCGATGCCCTTGCTCTTGTCGATCTTGGCGCCCGAGCCCTGCAGCTCCGGCGGCGTCAGCGGCTGGTACTTATAGGCGAGCGCGGCGCTCGTATCGATCGTCATGGCTTATCCCTATCGCTTCAAGTTGGTGGCGGTGCCGAGCATGTTATCGCTCGTCTGTATGGCCTTGGAGTTGAACTCGTAGGCGCGCTGCGCGGTGATCATATTGACCATCTCGCGGACGACCGAGACGTTGGACATCTCCAAGAAGCGGTGGATGGTCTTGCCCATGCCGTCGAAGCCGGGGCGGCCGGGCAGGGGGTCGCCGGAGGCCACGGTCACCTTGAAGAGGTTCTCGCCGATCGCCGTGAGGCCGACCGGGTTGGGGAAACGGTAGAGCTCCAGGCGGCCCACGTCTATCGGGTCGTCGAAGCCGGGTATCTTCACGTTGATGCGGCCGTCCTGGCTGATCGATAGGGTCTCGGGGATGAAGTTCTCGGGGAGTATCACCTCGGGCATGAGCTTGTAGCCGTTTGAGGTGACGAACTGGCCGTTCGCGTCGATCTTGAAGGCGCCGTCCCGGCTATAGCCGTAGCTGCCGTCGTAGAGCATGACGCGGAAGAAGCCGTCGCCCATGATGGCGATGTCGGAGACGTTCTCGGTGTTCTGCAGGTTGCCCTGGGTGAACTGCCGCTGGGTGGCCGCCAGCTTCACGCCGTGGCCCATCTGCACGGGCACGGGGACCACGGTGTCCTCGGTCGCCGGGGTGCCCGCGACGCGCACGGTCTGATAGATCAGGTCCTCGAAGTCGGCGCGCATGCGCTTATAGCCGGAGGTGTTGACGTTGGCCAGGTTGTTCGAGATCGTGTCTATGCTGGCCTGTTGGCCAATCATGCCGCTCGCGGCGGTCCATAAGCTTCGTACCATACCTTACTCCCCTTACACCTTGACGACTTCGTTGATCAGCTTGCCCAGGGCGGCGTCCTGGCTCTGGATAGTCTTCTGGTTGGCCTCGTAGGCGCGGTTCACCTCGATCATGCGCACCATCTCGGTCACTACGTTGACGTTGGCAGCCTCGGTAAAGCCCTGGAGCACGGTCGGGCGCCCCTCCGGCGGCATCACGCGGGCGGGGCCGGAGAGCTCGGTGTCCTTCCAGAGGCTGGAGCCCTGCTTGGCTATGAAGCGGTCCAGCTCGAAGTCCACGATCTTCAGGGTGTCCAGGAGCACCGTGTTGTTCCACTCGTTCTGCTCGCGGCCTACGAGGAGCTCCGGGTCGTCGATATAGTCGGCGTTGACCCAGACGCGGCCCTGCTTGTCTATCTGGAAGTTGTTGGCCTTGACGCGTATGGGGCCGTCGACGCCCAGGACCGGGAAGCCTTCCTTGGTCTCGAGGTAGCCTTCCTTGCCCAGTATGAAGGAGCCGTTGCGGGTATAGCGCTCGCCGTATGGCGTCTGTACCGAGAGCCAGCCCTTGCCGTCCAAGGCTATGTCGAAGTCGCTTTCGGTGCCCTTGAGCGCGCCCTGCTCGAGCTCGGTGAAGATTTCGTTCGACTCCACGCCGGTGCCGAGCTTGCCTATGACCGGAGCCATGTCGCCAGAGCCTAGGGGATGCAGGTACACGCCGTCGTCGTTCATCCGGCGTAGGAGGAGCTGGGCGAAGGCCTTGCTCACCGCGACCTCGCGCTTATAGCCGTCGGTATCCACGTTGGCCAGATTATTGGCCACCGTATCGAGCCTGACTTGTTGGGCGGCCATGCCGCTCGCTCCCGTATACCATCCTCGTAACATGGGGCCGTACCTCCGACACTCTAGGTATCGGCTCGTACGGCTGGAGTTTGAAGCGGAAACGGGGGCGCTCTGCGGCCGAGGCGAGCGCTTGGGCCGACAGATTAAATCGTGGTGAGCTTGCCCTCGTCCAGCTCTTTGACGAAGATCCGCCCGTAGCGGCCCGAATGGGGCGGCGGCGCGCCGTGGGGCGTATAGGTGGTCAGGAAGAAGTACATGACGTCGGACATGTCGTCTTGGGATTCGACCAAGGCGTAGCGGTAGAAGATCTTGCCCTCGTGCTCAAGGAGTATGGCGCGCCGCCGCTCGTCGCGCTCCTCCTCGGGGTCGGTGGCGACGCGCAGGGTGGCCCTGAGCCCGCCGTAGTACGAGCGGGCCAGCATATACAGGTTGAGCTTGCCGCGCTCGTCCTGGTAATAGAGCTCGGCGATGCCGCCCATGGCCGGCACCGAGCCGATGATGAGGTATTTATCAGCCTTGACGATGGGCGACCATCGTATGGCGTAGTACGCGTCCCCGTCGCGCAGGGATTTCCTTATCTCGTAACGCATTCAACCGTAGGATAGCATACGGCCCGGATACGGGGCAACGAAAGCGGGCCGCGCCGGCCGTCTTGACTCCGGCGCCCCGCCCGTCGGATACTGGACTTCCATGAAGAAGCTTATCTTCGTGACCGGCGGCGTGTGCTCGTCCCTGGGCAAAGGCATAACGGCCTCGTCCATCGGCACCCTGCTCGAGGCCCGCGGGCTCAACGTCCGCATGATGAAGATCGACCCGTACCTGAACGTGGACGCGGGCACGATGAATCCATACCAGCACGGCGAAGTGTACGTGACCGACGACGGGGCGGAGACCGACCTGGACCTCGGGAACTACGCGCGCTTCACCGACGCCCCGATTTCCAAGGCCAATTCCATCACCACGGGGCAGGTCTATCGGGACGTCATCAACAAGGAGCGCGAAGGCCGCTTCCTCGGCCGGACCGTCCAGGTCGTTCCCCATATCACCGACGAGATCAAGTCGCGGATCCTGGCCATAGGCAAGGAGCCGGACGTCGACGTGACCATCGTCGAGATAGGCGGGACCGTCGGCGACATGGAGAGCGTGCCTTTCCTTGAGGCCGCGCGCCAGCTCATCCACGAGCAGGGCCATGCCAATGCCGCGAGCGTGCACGTCACCTTGGTGCCCGCCGTCGCCGGCGGCGAACTTAAGACTAAGCCGACCCAGCATTCGGTCAAGGAGCTCCAGGAGGTCGGCATCCAGCCCGACGTCCTCGTGTGCCGCTCCGAGAAGCCTCTGGACGAGTCCCTGCGCCGCAAGCTGGCCGCCTTCACCAACGTGGAGTACGAGGGCGTGGTCTCCGCCCATGACGTGGCCTCCACCATCTACGAGATCCCCCTGGTCTTCAGCGAGCAGGGCCTGGACGTCTTCCTCCTCAAGAAGATGAACGTCGAGAGCCGGCACGCCGACCTTAGGGCCTGGAAGGACGTGGTGCGCCGCGTAAGCGAGCCTAAGCGCCGCGTGCGCATCGCCGTGGTCGGCAAATACATGGAGCTTCACGACGCCTATAAGTCGGTCTGGGAGGCCCTGTGCCACGGCGGCATAGCCAACGACGCCGGGGTCGAGATCGTCCGCGTCGATTCCGGACGGCTGGAGGAGGCCGGCGTCGACCTGGACGCCCTCTTCGATGGCATAGACGGGATCCTCGTGCCCGGCGGCTTCGGCCAGCGCGGCATAGGCGGCATGGTCGCCGCCGCCCGCTACGCCCGCGAGAAGAAGCTGCCGTACTTCGGCATCTGCCTCGGCATGCAGATCATGGCCATCGAATGGGCCCGCGACGTGCTCGGCTGGGCCGACGCCGACTCCGCCGAGTTCAACCAGGACGCCGGCCATGCGGTGGTCAGCCTCCTCGAGGACCAGGTGGACGTGAAGAACTACGGCGGCACCATGCGCCTGGGGCGCAACGACACGGCCTTCAAGGAGGGCTCCAAGCCGGCGCTCGCCTACGGCTCGACCCTGGTCTCCGAGCGCCACCGCCATCGCTACGAGTTCTCTAACGCCTATCGCGCCGAATTCGAGAAGTCGGGCATCGTCATAGCGGGGCTTACGCCCGACGGCGAGCTGGTCGAGAGCCTGGAGTGGCCCGAGCACCCCTGGGGCGTCGGCGTCCAATTCCACCCCGAGTTCAAGTCCCGGCCGGTGGCGGCGCACCCCCTGTTCGCCGCCTTCATCAAGGCCGGCCTGGAGCATGGTAAAAAACGGGCTTAGACCCCGAGGCCTCGCGGCCGGACCGGGCCGAGGCCTCGCGGCCGCCTTCGCCATGGCGCTCCTCGGGTCGTGCAGCCTGGATTACGGCCAGGCCATGCTCAAGGAGCTGGAGGCGAGCCTGCCCGACCTCGTCCTCTACGACTTCACCCATACCGTCGTTGAGGGCGGGAGCCCGCGCTTCAGGCTTCGGGCGGAGCTCGGCGAGAGCTATAGGCGCGACCAGCGCATGGAGCTTTTCGGCGTCGAATTTACCGAATTCGACGCCGAAGGCGAGCCGCTCGCCGAAGGCCGAGTCGACCGCGCCACCTTCTTTACCGATACCGAGAGCGTCGTCCTGGACGGCGAGCTGCGCTTCGTCAGGAAGAGCGACGGCCTGGCTTTCGAATCGAGCTACCTGCGCTGGAACGCGGGCCAGCGCTACTTATCGAGCCGCGGCGACGCGCTCACGACGATCGAGGACGGCTCGGGCGCCCGCGTCTCCGGCGGCGGCTTCTCAGCCGACGCGGCCCGGCGCAGCTTCTCATTCGCCGGCGGCGCCGAGGGGACGATCG
>CALKWG010000526.1 GCA_938004315.1 uncultured Spirochaetaceae bacterium | reverse complement strand
GCCTTAGGCCCGCCTACCTGGACTACCGCGCCCTGGCGCGCTCCGGGGCCATGGATGGCCTGGCGCTGACCGACGCGGCGGACGCGAACGAGGGGGCCGGCGACGCCGGTGCCGCCCGACCGGCCATGCTCTGGGCCTACCACGCCTGGAAGGGCGGGGCCGCCTGCCCCGAGGCCGACTTCTTCGGCGGGCAGGGCCTAGGCGGCGGCTTCGCCTGGGGCGGCCCCGGCTCGGGCGCGGGCCGTTCCGCCCGCCCGGACGCCGGCTTGGCTCCCGCCGGCGAGGCGGGCCCCGCGGCCGCCGGCGGCTATCCGAGCGCCGCGGGCTCGCCGGCCGCCTTCCCGGCCGACTACGGCCGCGCCCGCCGCCTGGCCGACGAGGCCGAGTGCCTGGGCGTGATCCTGAGCGCGCCGCCGGCCGAGCTCTTCTACGAGCGGGCCCTGGCCGCCGCCCGGCGCCTGGGCTGGCCGCCGCCCGAGCCGTCGGACCGCCTGGCCGCCTTGGCCGAACGCGGCGCGCGCGTGGCCATGTACGGCGTAGCCGTCGCGGGCAAGGAAGTAGTATGCTTAGACGGCAGGCCCATGTGCTTCCGGAGCTTCCAGGATAGGCGCGGCATGTTCGAGGCGGTGCTTTTCCCTCAAGCCTTCAAGCGCCTTCGGCCGATCTTAGAGTACGAGGGGGCCTACCTCCTCTTGGGCGTAGCCCGGAACGAGCTCGGGGCCCTGGCCCTGCACGTGCACGACGCGGCCAGCCTGAACCGCGGCCGCCCGGCGGCGCCGGCCGGGCCCGCGGCGGCCGAGCGCCGGGGGCCCGGCGGCGACCCCCGCCCCGGAATAACAGTAGAGGAGCGCGGTGACCGTAGCCATAACGAGCGACCGTAGGAACCTGAAGCTCGCCTCGGGCCTCATGGCCGCCTTGCGCGGCCTGGGCGTGGGCGCCGTGGGCCTCAAATTCGGCGCCCGCTGGCGCGACGAGCCGCGGGCCAAGGCCGAGGCCTACCTGTCCAAGGCCAGCCACTTCATGCACGTGGTCGACGCCCGGAGCGCGGACGAGGCCTGGTTCGCCTACCTCGTCGGCCTGGCCCGGGGCGACGGCCGGCGGCAGGCGCTCTACCGCGTCGACCCCTTATGGACTATCCCGCCCTGGCTAGCCGGCATCCCCGTCTTCGACGGGCCGGAGGAGGCGGAGGCCTACTACCGCGAGGAGGCGGACGAGTGGGAGGTGGCCGAGGCCCGCCGCCGCGCCCGCGCCGACCTCTTAGAGCTGGGCATATCGTGGCACGCCGAGTCCTTCGCCCACTGCGTGGCCGAGGGCGACTACCGCGCCGTGCAGATGTTCCTGGACTCAGGCTACCCGCCGGACGTGCGCGACAAGCACGGCGTGCCCATGGCCTGCCTGGCCGCCCGGCACCGTCACCACGGCATCGTGGAGCTCCTCCTGGACGCCGGCGCCTCCGTCAACGCCCAGTCCGACGACCGCGCTTTCAGCCCCCTCATGGACGCCGCCCAGAACGGCGACGACACCCTGGTGCGCTACCTCCTGGACCGCGGCGCCGACCCCGACCTCGTGAGCAAGGACGGCCAGAGCGCCCTGGTCATCGCCGTGGGCCGCGCCGACCTGCCCGTCTGCGCCTCGCTCATCAAGGCCGGCGCCGACCCCGACCTGCCGGACAAGCTGGGCCTGTCAGCGCGCAAGTACGCCCAGCTCTTCAAGCACGCCGACATCGCCGCGCTCATGGCTTAGGCCTCCCCCTAGGGCTTGGGGGCGGGCGGGGAAGCTTTACCCCGGAGCGTAGCCTCGAAGCCGGGCGCCAGGTAGCGCGGGAATTCCTTCGTAAACGAGCGATAGAAGGCGCCCTTCAAAGCCGGGCTCCGCTCCAGGAGCCGTAGGAGCGCGTCCAGGGGCCCAAGCTGTACGAGGGTAAGGGCGCAGTACAGCGCGAAGCCCGCGATCGCGCCTACGATCCCCGGCAGGCGCAGGCCTAAGGCCGCGCCGAGCGCGGCGACCAGGCGCCCGCCGGCGCGGAAGCCCAGGACGCCTGCGGCCACGTTTACAAGGACGAAGAAGCCCAGCCTTAGGTTCGAGGTCTGTATGGCGCCTTCGGGGCAGGCGTTGATGCAGCGGTTGCAGGCCGAGCAGGCCAGGCCCCAGCTGGGGCGGCCGCCCTTCATGCGTATAGCCTGGGCCGGGCAGGAGCGCGCGCAGAGCCCACAGCCCGTGCACGCCGCGTCGGCCGTGAAGAGCCTGGCAGATCGGAAGAGCACACGTCTGAACTCCAGTCACCGAATACGATATCG
>CALKWG010000525.1 GCA_938004315.1 uncultured Spirochaetaceae bacterium | reverse complement strand
CGGCGACCACCGAGATCTACACCTCTTTCCCTACACGACGCTCTTCCGATCTCCGAGGCGTCTACGAGCGCGTGCCTGTGCTCATACGCGAGGGGTCGCCGGAAGAGAATCCCTGGGGCATAAGCTTCAGGCAAGGTCTCTTCAACATGACCTCTGATTCCGGGCTCTTCCGCACCCGAGCCGAATTGGAGTCCCAGGGCTATACCTTAGAGGCCAATCGCTTTAAGAAGGGCGCGGAGCGCTATCTGCCCCTCTACGAAGCCAAGATGATCCATCACTACGACCATCGCTGGGCCACCTTCGACGGCGCCGACTCGCGCGACGCGACCGAGGCCGAGAAGGCCGACCCGAGCTTTGAAGTCCTTCCCCGCTACTGGGTCAGCCAAGCCGAAGTTTCGTCGCGCCTGCAAGGGCGCTGGGATAGGGAGTGGCTGATGGGTTGGCGGGATATCTGCAGAAGTACGGATGAGAGGACGGTAATATCGTCGATTATACCATTGGTTGGTTCTGGTGATACTCTATTGTTGATGTTACCAAAAGCCAAGGAACCATGGTTGATCTCTGCTAGTTTAAACACATTTTCTCTTGATTTTCTTGGTAGACAAAAGATAGGTGGGACGCATTTAAAGTACCATGTCTTCAAACAACTCCCCATCCTCCCCCCCGCGGCCTATGCAGCCCCCTGCCCCTGGGAACCCAGCGTTGGCACCATTGCCGACTGGATCAAGCCCAGGGTCCTAGAGTTGGTCTACACCTCGCACTCCTTGGCGTCCTTCGCCCGGGACCTGGGCTACGACGGCCCGCCCTTTGCCTGGGATCCGGAGCGCCGCTTTGCCCTGCGCTGCGAGCTCGACGCCGCCTTCTTCCATCTCTACGGCATAGCCCGCGACGACGCGGACTACATCATGGAGACCTTCCCCATCGTCAAGCGCAAAGACCTGGATGCCCACGGCGAATACCGCACCAAGCGCGTCATACTAGAGCGCTACGACGAGTACGCCGCGGCGACGGCGCGGAACGGCGGGGTTATGATCAATTTTAAGGAGAAACATCATGGCTAATTCATCAGAATTTCAAGCGATGTACGATGCCGCTAAATTTTGGGTAAAGCGTTGCTTGGTAGGTGATCGCTCGCTCTTTGACGAGGAGATCATATGGACTAAGGCTAACTGCACCGAGCTTATGAATTTCTACGTTAACAATCTTGATACATCTGAACGTAGCTTTATGACCAAGCTCGAGGATCAGCTAAAGCCTGCGAGCCCAGGCGCTAAACGCCTAGCTGCTGAGTTGCTCTGGCCAATGTACCTTTTTACGTCTTCCCTTAAACCGGCGACTAAAATTGCAAAAATTGGGCAGGTCTGGCAGTGGTCGGGCTTTCCATTTCCCGACGGCCACGCTCTTTTTGACGAGAAGCTCCTGGTCGGCATCGGGAGCACTGGTCCGGCCTTTCAGAACCATTTCTGGCTAGAGCTCTCATATATGATCCGCATAGTAGACGGGATAAAGGATTTAGTAGAGGATGAACGCAGCCGTGTGCTCTCGGAGCCTTGGACTTTAGCCAGGTACCTGGAAGAAAATGATAAGACAAAATCGCGACAGCTATACCATATCCTTCTACACTTGCTGTTTAGCGAGGACTTTGAGCGAATATCGAGCCGTGCTCAAAAGAAGCAGATATTAAAGGTGTTCGGTTCGGTCGAACAGAAGAGTTCGGCCGTGTTCAACGACCGTATCGCGATCGATCGCGCACTCTTGGCTATCCGTCAGCGCTTGGCTAACGATTATGGTAGCGCCTACGATTACTATACCACCAAAGATATTTATGAACGCTGGATGCCTCAGGAGTACGATAGCGACGGTCATTTATCTGATACGGACGACGCGCCAGTACGCCTCACCGTCTCCGATCGTAAGCTAAAAGAGACCTATGGTGATGCACGCTTTTGGATGATCGCTCCCGGTCCGAATGCCCAGCACTGGTCCGCTTTTCAAAAACGCAACGTCATAGCTATTAGCTTGGAAGAGTTTGGCTCCGAGCTTAAGAGCTTAACTGCCGACGAAATATTTTCAACGCTTGCTAAGTCGAAAGCTGACGGGACTAAGCCGCATAATATTGCCCTCATGGCGCGTGAATTCTCCCAAGAGATGAAACCAGGTGATTTAGTGTTCATAAAGCAAGGGCGATCAAAGATACTCGGTTTAGCTAGAATTACATCCGGCTATGAATACACTCAAGACTTCGTTGAGGGGAGATCGGAAGAGCGTCGTGTAGGGAAAGAGTGTAGATCTCGGTG
>CALKWG010000524.1 GCA_938004315.1 uncultured Spirochaetaceae bacterium | reverse complement strand
TGATCGGAGGCTTCCTTCCCGGGGAGCTCCTCATGATCATCGTCGCCTGCGTCCTGCTTTACTTGGGCATAGGCAAGAAGTTCGAGCCCCTCCTCCTCGTGCCCATCGCCTTCGGTATGCTCCTCGTAAACCTGCCCTTGGGCGGCATCATGAGCTACCCCAAGGACGGTGAAAACGCCGGCCTCGTGTGGTATCTCTATCAGGGCGTCAAGCTCGGTATCTACCCGCCGCTCATCTTCATGGGCGTCGGCGCGATGACCGACTTCGGCCCCCTCATCGCCAATCCCAAGAGCCTGCTCCTCGGGGCGGCGGCCCAGATCGGCATCTTCTTTACCTTCATCGGCGCCAACCTCCTGGGCTTCGACCTTCGCGGCGCGGCTAGCATCGGCATCATCGGCGGCGCGGACGGCCCCACGGCCATCTACCTGACGAGCAAGCTCAAGCCGGAGCTCCTGCCGGCGATCGCCATCGCGGCCTACTCGTACATGGCGCTCGTGCCCATCATTCAGCCGCCCATCATGAAGCTCCTGACGACCAAGAAGGAGCGCTCCGTGGTGATGGAGCAGCTGCGCGAGGTCTCCAAGACCGAGAAGGTCGTCTTCCCGATCATGGTGACGATACTCTGCGGCCTCTTACTACCCGCGGCGGTCCCGCTCCTAGGCTCGCTCATGCTAGGCAACCTGTTCCGCGAGAGCGGCGTGACCGCGCGCCTTTCGGACACCGCCCAGAACGCGCTCATCAACGTGCTGACGATATTCCTCGGGGTATCGGTCGGCGCCACGGCGAGCGCCGACAAGTTCCTGCAGGTGCAGACGCTCATGATCATCGGCCTCGGCCTCGTCGCGTTCGCGATCGGTACGGCCTCCGGCGTCCTGTTCGGCAAGCTTATGTACCTGTGGTCGGGCGGCAAGGTGAACCCGCTCATCGGTTCGGCCGGCGTCTCCGCCGTGCCCATGGCCGCCCGCGTCTCGCAGGTGGTAGGGCAGAAGGAGCATCCGGGTAATTACCTTCTCATGCACGCCATGGGCCCGAACGTGGCCGGCGTCATCGGTAGCGCCATCGCGGCCGGCGTCATGTTGGCGTTCTTGAACTAAAGCTGAACCATCGTCTATAGCTTAAAAACGACGGGGCCGGGCGATCCGCATGCGCGGAAGCCCGGCCCGTTTTTATTTTTCTCCGAATCGCCGATTCGCCGGCGCCGTCACGCTGGCGTCGTCACGAAGGCGCCGTCTCGCCGTCAAGTCGTCGCCGCGGCGCTCGGGAGGACTCGGCGTTACGTTCCTAGCTTGCCCTTGGCTTGTGCGTTCGACGGTTCACGCGCCGCGTGTTCGCCGCCCACGAAGGCTTCTTTCCCCGGATAATAGAACTTACGGCGCGCGATATGCTCGGGTACGATGGCGTAGCTTACGTCGGATTCGCTGCAGGCCGTTCCGCCGCCGTCGTAGAGCGTGGTGCGCATGACCGCGCGCCGCCCGTCGTTGGAGAGCAGGGTCGTGACTAGGCGTACTGCGCCCTTGCTGATGTAGACCGGCGAGAGGTAGCGCACGGTCAGGTCGGCGGTGAAGCCGGCGGTCCCGAGCTTGGCGAACACGTACCAGCTCGCAATTTCGTCGTGCAAGGTCGCTTGGATGCCCCCGTGCAGCACGCCGTGGAAACCGGCGAACTCGGCGCGGGGCTCCCAAGCGGCCGATACCGCCTCGCCTTCGTCGCGGAAGCGAAGGCGAAGCCCGATAGGGTTGCCGAGCGAACAGCCGAAGCAGTTATAACCCTCGGTTCCCTCGAAGGGATTGGCGATATCGGCCATGATGCGCCTCCTAGGCCCGGCCTAGCGGCCCCGGGCGCTATACATGAACTTGAAATAGTCCATGTCGGTGCTCAAGGTCTTGTCGAACTTCGGCAGGGTCTGTTTATACGACTCCAGGGCCCGCCAGAAGTCGAAGAAGGCCCGGTCGCGGCCGTAGGCCTCGGCGTAGATCCTGGTGGCCTGCGCGTCGGCGGCGCCCTTGATGCCTTCGGCCGTCTCATAGGCCTTCGATAGTATCGAGCGCTGCTCGTTCTCCAGCTTACCCAGCCACTCGGCCTTCTTGCCTTCGCCGAAAGAGCGGAAGGCCTGGGCAATCTGACTGCGCTCGGCGATCATGCGCTTGTAGACGCTCTCGGTGAGCTCGTCCGAGTAACGGATCTGCCGCGGAATGATGTCGATGATCTCGATGCCGTACTCCGGGGCCAGCTGCCGGGCTATCTCGAGCATCTCCTGGGCCAGGAGGCGGCGGCCCTTGTCGATGCGCTCGTAGCTCACCTCGGCAAGGGCCAGCTCCTGCAGTGCCTCGGCGCCCTCGGCGTCGCCGGTATCGAAGGCCTCCGCGGCGTTAGCCTGGAGGATGCCGTTCGTGTTGCGTACGGCCTCGCGGAGGTAGTTCGAGGTTACCACGGTTCGCACGGCGCCGTCGATGACGTCGTCGAGTTTGCCGAAGGCGCGATCCATCGTCGTGAGCGAACTATAGAAGACCTTGGGGTCGATGATGCGCCAACGGGCGGTCACGTCTACCCAAATGAACTGCTGCTCCTTGGTGGGGATGCGCTGTGCCTCGCCGTCCCAGGGGAGAACCTTCTTCGAGTATACGACCACGTTATCCAAGAACGGGGATTTGAACTTCAAGCCGGCCTCGGTTTCGATTTTCTGAACCTCGCCGAAGCGGAGTACCAAGGCCTGTTGCCCCTCGTCTAGGACGTAGAACGGCCCCATAAGTAGGAGGGTGACGACGAGCACGACGAGGATGACGAGCGCCGCTATAAGTTTTTTCATCGGGTACCTCCGGCCTGGCCGCCCAAATTCATCAGCGGTATGAAGTTGCCCAGTTCTTTATCGATGAGGGTGACGCCTTCCGCGTCCTTGAACACTTCCTCCATAACTTCGTAATACAGGCGGTCGCGGGTTACGTCGGGAGCCTTGCGGTACTCCTCATAGACGGCCTTGAAGCGGGCTACGTCGCCGTTGGCCACGTTCACGCGCTCGGCGCCGTAGCCCCGCGCTACTTGGATGATGCGGTCAGCCTCGCCGCGGGCCTTGGGGATCTCGCGGTTGTAGGCTTCCTTACCTTCGTTGATCAGCCGGTTCATGTCCTGCTGGGCCTTGTTCACGTCCTCGAAGGCGGCCTGCACGCCCTGGGGCGGCACGATGTTCTGCAGCCGGACGCCTATGATCTGTATGCCCAGGCCGTAGCCGCTGAGCGTCTCGTTCATGAAGATCCGCGCTTCCTCCTCGATCGAGGTTCTCGCGGGGCCCAGGACGTCCAGGATGGCCCGGTCTCCTACGAGGAGATTGATGGCCGATTGGCTGATGTCGCGTATGGTCTTATCTCGGTCGTCGGCGTTGAAGAGCCAGGCCACCGGATCGTTGATGCGGTATTGGATGATCCATTCGACATCGACGATATTGAGGTCGCCGGTGAGCATCACCGACTCTTCGGGGTAGCTCCTATCGTCGTAGACCGTTTGGCGCCCTGCCTGAAGCGTTCTGAATCCGAACTGCTCGGACTGGATGACCTGCGTCGGCACGTTATAGTTCTTCTGGATGCCGAAGGGGAGCTTGAAATGCAAGCCCGGTTCGGCCGTCTTACTGTACTTGCCGAAAGTGAGCACCACGGCCTGCTCGGTCTGATCCACCATGAAGAAGCTGGTGGACAGAAGCACGGCCGACGCCACGATCGCCAATATGACCACGATCGTCGCGGCCTTGATCGGCCCGCGTATCGGCGTAATGTTCCGTTCTGCCATCGGGAACCTCCTATTGCACTTTAAGGGTACCGAGGATCCGGCATGTAATCAAGACTAAAAGGGACGAATGGTTTAAGCGCCGGCGGCTTCGGCCCAGCCGGGGCCGAAGTAGCGGGCGACCGAGGCTTCGGCGGCGAGCGGCAACGGGGCGACGATAAACGGCGGCGCGCCCAGCTCGAGGCTCCCGTCTATCGACATACGCCACGCATGCAGGACATAGCCGCCGGGAGCTTCGCCGCCGCCGTATTTTACATCGCCGTAAAGCGGAAGGGCTCGAGCCCGCGCCTGCGCCCTGATCTGATGCGTCCGCCCGGTGCGTATCGTAATACGTGCCAGGCTTAGCGTTCGGCCCCGGCCGAGTTCGGCGCGGGCGAGGGTGAGGAGCTCGCTCCTGGCGTATCGCCCCGGCTCGCCCTTTCCGGCGAGCCCGCTCGTACGCGAAGGCTCGTCGCGCGCGAGCGTATCTTCCCAGATATCGAGGTTGGGAGCGTCTCCTAGGAGCAGCGCGAGGTAGGTCTTAACAATGAGGCCTTCCCTAAGGCCGCGGCTGAATCGGCGCGCGCCTTCGAGGCTGGCCGAGACGGCGACCAGCCCGCTCGTGTTACGGTCTAGGCGATGGAGTGGGGCGGGGGCGAAGGCTAATGAACCGCGGACGGCGTCCGCATAGTAGGCCGCCGCCAGCTCATCGAGCCCGCCGGTGCCGTGGCTGAGCATGCCGCGAGGCTTGTTAATCAAGGCTATGTCCCGATTCTCATAGACGACCAAGGCCCGAAACGCCTCCGCACGGCGGTAAGCTTCAGAATCGCCCTGCGCCGCGATGCCCGCCGTTTCGGAAGCCTCGCCGCGTACGGGCTCGGCCTCGCTCAGGCGTATGACGAGCTCGTCGCCGCCGCCGACGCGCGCGTCCGAAGGGGCCTTGGCGCCGTTCAAGCGCGCGTCGCCCGCACGGATGAGCTTATATATGGCCGGCAGGGCCATGCGGGGGAGCATCGTCCGTATGACCTTGTCTAAGCGCTTGCCGTCGTCGTCCGGGCCGACGATGAAGCGCCGCTTGGTGAACGCCACGCCCTTATCCTAGGGATGGGCGCGCCTACGGTCAAGACGAGGGGCGGCGGCCGACCGCTTGACAAGAGGGCGCTCTTTGCCGGAAATTCTCACAATGGAATTCGCCCCGCCGCCAGGCCTAAGCCCGCTGTTCCGGAGCCCGGTCTTCCTCTCCGCGATCATGAGCCTCCTCGTAGCCCAGTTCGCCAAGGCCCTGCTCAGCGTATTCCGCGGGAAGCCGCAATCGTTTAGCGAGGTCTTGGCGACGATGCTGTGGAAAACCGGCGGCATGCCCTCGAGCCATAGCGCCCTCGTGATCGCCATGTGCACCTCGATCGGGTTTACGCGCGGTACCGGCTCGGAGTTGTTCGTCCTCTCCTTATTCGTCGCCCTTATCGTGATTCGGGACGCTATGGGCGTCCGAAGATCCTCGGGCCTGCAAGCGAGGAGCCTGAACGAGCTCGGCCAGCGTTGCGCCAAGCGTCTCAAATTTAGGTTCAAGCCCGTCAAAGAGGTGCACGGCCATACTGTCCCCCAGGTGCTTGTTGGCAGCATCATGGGCTTCCTCATAGCTTTAGCCGTACACACCCTATAGCCCGCGCGCGATGCCCCGTGACGCGCGATCGCTTGCTAGTATAGTCCGTCGCTTCTCGACCGGCGCGGCCTTAGCTCTAGTCGCTCCCTTATTCCTCGCCGCGGCGCTCGCCTCATGCGCCTCGTATTCCGCCGCGGGCGATGCGGGCTTGGCCGCCTTCGCCCTGCCCGAAGCGCATGCAGCTCGGGCGGCTCGTATCCTTGAAGGCCGCCGCGAGCTCGTGAACGAGTGGAACTTTACCCTGCCTGCTTCGGACTTTTCCCGCGTCGTTACGATGAGCGCGAACGAGGCGTTCGCACGTATACGGCCGGGCGACCCGCGCCGCACGCCGCTCATAGACGGCTTGGCGACGGCGTTCAGGGGACGCGTCGACGGAGACGCGTGGGCGATTATGTACCTCGCGGGCGGAGCCGATGCGCTCTTCGATACGCTCGATGAGCTCGGCCGCGCCGGTATCGAGCCGCTGGCCGCGAGCTATGCCAGGCCCCTTCCTGGGAGGACGGGGGGCCGCCAGGCTGACGGCGGCGTCGGGCTGGCGGCGGCGCTCGCGCTGAGCCTGTGGTACCTTCTCCGTCTCGGCAAGGGCGACCGCCTATTTAGGGCGATTATCGGGCTGGCTTGGCTTCCGTTCATCGCGACCCCGAGCTTCGGCGGCGCCCTCGCCGCGCTTACGACGGCCGCCTTCGCGGGCGAGCTCGCCTTGACTCTGAGGCGGCGAAGGCCTACGAACGGCGAGCTCGCGTACGCCGTCTTAATCTACGGTCCCGCGCTTTCTTTCTCGGCGGCGAGCGACCCTATCGCGCTTATTCCCGCCTGCGCGGCCGCCGCGTGGATCGCCGCGGCCGTGATTAAACGGGAGCCTCTCCTGGCGCGCTGCAATACCTCGCGGCTGCATGCGCCTCCGAACTTCGTCCCTATCGCGCCGCCTGCGCCGATCCATGGCCATGCCAGAGCGGCTTTGCGTTTGATCGCCTCCGTCGCCATCGTCGCCGCCGTCGCGCTCATATCGAACGGAGCGCCTCGATCCGACCGGGACGAGCGCTCGCGGATCGCCGAAGGCATAACGGCGCTCGCGATCGAGTTCATTAAGCTGGATCCCGGCCTGGATGGGATGAGCCCGGCGGTGGCTCACGCCGCGTATCAGGTCTCCTTGACCTGGGGCAGGCTGGGGGACGCGGCCTGGGGCCGCTTCGATCCGGAGGGGCTCATGCCGCCGCCGGGCGTCGGGACGACGAATCCTAAAGAAATCGCGCGGGAATCGTTCGGAACGAACGCGTTGCATAAGGCCCTAGATTCAGGGTACATTCCGACCGTACGGGCCGCGGAACCCTTCGTTCCTGCGGTCCCGCATCGGGGCGTTTCGTTCCTAGCCCTCTTAGCGGCGCTCGCCCCGGCAATAAGCCTGTTTATGTACGGAAGGCTACGATCACGATGAAGAACATGAGGGGGCTCTCGCGAGGCGGCGTCGAGCTGCCGCGACGCGCGCCCTATACGCATCAAGGCATAGAGAACGCGTATCTTCCGATACAGGCTCGCGTCCCCGTCCCGGCTTCGCCAGAAGGGCGGGACGCCCGTATCCTCGTGTCGGAGGGGCAGGAGCTGCGCGAAGGCCAGCTTATCGCCCGAGCCGAAGGCAAGGGCGCGGCCAACATCCATAGCCCGATACCGGGTTACGTACGGCGCATAGAGCGCAAGCGCGGCCGAGACGGCCTGCCGATATCCGAGGTCGTGATATCCCTGGCGGGCGCGTTCAGCATATCGGGGAAGCGACAAGAGCGATACATATGGAAGTCGCTCAACAAAGGCGACATCCTCCATATCATACAGGACAAAGGCGTCGTGCAGGCCTCTACCGGCAAGCCCGTCTATGACCTGCTGCACGCCCGCTTCGAGGGCGGGCATCCCAGGCTCGTCATCAACGCGCTCGAGATGGATCCGTATCGGCGGGTCGAGGAGGCCATCCTCATCGAGAGGCTACCGGCGCTCTTGGACGCGTGCGATATCGTGGCCAAAGTCCTCAAGCCGCGCGCCGTCTATTGCGCGGTCGAGCGCGGCTTGGACAAGGCGATCGTAGAAGCCATCGAGGCCGCCGCCGCGGAGGCCGAGCTGCCGATCGAGATCAGGGCGGTGCCCAGGCGCTACCCCGCCGACATGCCCTCTATCGTAGCCAGGCAGCTCGCCGACGCCGAGGGGGAGAACTATATGCCCGCGGAATGGATATCGCTCGAGCCGAGCGTGCTGCTCGCCGTCCATGACGCGGTCGTGCTCAACAAGGCCCATATGGAGCAGTACGTCTACGTCGGCGGCGGGGCGATCAACGAAGCCAGGGTCGTGAAGGCGCGTATCGGCAGCCCCATAGGCGACCTCATTGAGGAATGCGGCGGCTTCCGAGGCGAGGCCGCGTCGGTCGTGGTCAACGATCCGCTGTGCGGCTGGGCCGCGGCCGACCTGGATGAGGCGGTCGACAAGCGCACGCGTTCGGTTATCGCCCTCTCCCCGGAGGAGGCGCACCGGGCGCCCCTGCGGCCCTGCGTCCGCTGCGGTTCCTGCGTAGACGCCTGCCCCGAAGGCCTTGAACCGTATATGCTCTATAAACTTATCGCCGCGGGGCGTAGGGACGAAGCTATGGAACTCGGGCTCGGGCGTTGCAGCTCATGCGCCGCTTGTTCATGGGCCTGCTGGTCGAGGCTCCCGTTGGTTACGGCCTTCGACGCGGCGAAAGGGGCTGAAGGTGCATGATCGAATAGGCGCGGCCTTACGGCCGTACCCGCATATATACGACTGGCGCAGCAGCGCCACGATGAATTATCTCTGCGCGCTCAGCCTCGCGCCCGTGCTCCTGTGGTCGCTGGTTCTCTACGGCGCCGCGGCGGCTGCGGTGTGGGCCTCGGCGTCGGTATCGGCCCTGCTCTGCCAACTAGCCGTCGACGCCGTCTACGGCAAGCTCAGCGTTCTCGACGGCAGCGCGCTCGTGACCGGTCTGCTCGTCGCGACGATCATGCCGCCCGGGGCCGCCTGGTATATGCCGGCCTCCGCCTCGGCCTTCGCCATAGTCGTGGCGCGCGGTCTCTTCGGCGGCTACGGTAAGAATTGGATGAACCCGGCCCTCGCCGGCGCGGCTTTCGCCTTCGCCAATTGGCCCGAGGCTATGCGCTCCTATCTCATGCCCCGCGCCTTGAGCGGCGTCGACGGCCTATCGGGCGTGAGCCCCGTCGGCATGATCCGGGACCTGGACGCGTTCGTCTCTGTCGGCCCCATGGAGGCCTTGCGGCAGCTCGGTTACCCCATATCGGCCGCCGACGGCGTCGCGACCGGCTTCTTGAACGACGCGCTGTTCTTGCCCTTAGGCGCGCGCTTGCCCGAGGGGTATATGGATCTGTTGCTCGGGCTTAAGCCCGGCGCGCTCGGGGACGGGGCCCTTATCGCGGTATTGGCCGGCAGCGTCCTACTTCTCTCCGTGCGCTCGATCAAATGGCGCATACCCTTGTTCGCCCTCGTCCCCTTCGTCATCCTCGTACGGGCCTTCGGCATAGGGCTCCCGTCGGAGGGTTTCATGCAGGGCGACGTCCTGTTCGCGCTGTCCGGCGGGGGCGTCGTCTTGGCGTCCTTCTACATGGCTACCGATCCGGTATGCTCGCCCGTTCGCCGCGGCGCGCAAGCCGTCTACGGCTTGATAATCGGGGTGTTGTTCTACGTCTTCAGGCGATTCGGCTCCTATGCGGACGGCGCCGTCTATGCCATCCTCATCGCGAACGTCCTATGCCCGAGCCTCGAACGACGCCTACCGCAGCTTGGACGCATAATAAGGCTGAGGAGGAGCGCATGAACGAAGCCAAGCGCGACTTGAGCGTCGCCGTCGCGTTCGCGGCTTTCGCCGCGCTCGCCGTATGCAGCGCTTTATTCTCACGGTATTCATCCGGCCAAGCGGGCCGCGCACTCGCCGCCCAGCTCAAATCGCCTGAATTCGTATGGGAGCCCGTGCGTGAAGGCTCTCTCGTCGGGCGCGTCGCCGATGGAGGCCGCGCGCGCTACCTCGTCGCCTTGCCGCTCGGCGGCCAACGCGTGGTCCTTTCGGCGACCCTGCGTTCTGACGCGACGATAGAGGATGCGGCGCTCCTCGGTTCGGGATCCCATGCCTCCTTCGGCCGCCGGCTCGTCGCCGCGCTGAACGGCCCGGGCAAGGCGTCCGCCTTGAGCTATTCGCCGACCGACCGGGCGGTGGCGAGCGTCTACCGCGCGTTGGGCGAGAGCCTCCGGGAAGCCCACGCCTCGCAAGGAGCCCGACGATGAGCGCCGTCCCTTCGAAGGTCGAGGCGGGCCGCAAGCGCCTGTACGCGGCGGCCGTCGCCGGCCTTATGCCGGCCTTCGCCGCCGCCTCGGACTTCGCCGGCGCGCTTGCGCTCGCCGCCTGCTTCGCGGCCGGCTTCGCCTTCGCCTCGGCGAGCTCGAAGCTCCTACCGAAGAAGTTCAGCGGCGGAGACTCCTTCGCGTTCGGCTTGCTGGCGGCCTCGCTCGGCGTCGCCTTCGCGCTCTCGACCTTCAGGCTCCTCGCCCCCCTGCGATTCGAGCTCTTATATGCCCGGGCCGTCATCATACCGTTCACCGTACCCGTGCTCGAGGCGGCCTGGCGGCCCGAGGCGACCAGAGGCTCGGAAAGCCCCTGGGGCGCTTCCGTGAGGGCCTTCGTCCTCTCGCTCGCGATCGTCATCGCGGGCGCCGGGCGGGAGCTCCTCGCGAACGGAGCCGCGCTGCCGTTCATGGCGACGCCGTCGGCCGCCTTCTTACTCGTCGGCGTCGGGTTCGCCGCCTGGGCCGCCATAGCCAAGCGACTGGGCAAGGAGGCATCATGACCGGTCTTTCGATGGCGTTCTACTTCGCCTTCGCCGGCAATATCGTCGGCGATTGGGGGCTGATCTTCGGTAAGACGAACGCGCGCCGCTTGCTCGAGCCGAAGAAAGCGCTCATCCTGCTGTTCGCCTCGCCCTTGGTCGCGCTCTTCCATCACGTAAGCCTGCGCTTCGCCCTGACCCCGCTCGGGCTCGAGCCGCTCTCTCCCTTCGTCTTCGCGCTGGCCGCGGTAGGCATATTTATGCTGATCTCCCTCGCCCGCGCGCGCCTGGGGAAGCCGCCCATCGGCGAGCAGGCCCTGAGGCACGAAGCGCCCGCGGCCGTAGTCATCTATGCCTGCGCCGTAGCCTCGTCGCAGCTGAGCGCAAAGCCGACGACCGTCATGGCCGCCGCCGCGGCCGCCGCCATCGGCTTCATCGCCGCCTCGTCGCTCCTCGAGGACATCGCGGCGCGTATCGAGCTGGAGGGACCTCCGGAGGCCCTCCGCGGCGCGCCGCTTCGCTTCATCAGCGCGGGGCTCATCGCCTTGGCCTTCTCCGGCGTCGATATAGCCCTTTACGCGCGGACCCTCGCGTAGCCGGCCTAGGATGCCGCCCAAGGACGCCGCCTTTTTCCCATTTTACTCTTTCGTCGGCCGCTGATTCAGGCTATACTCGGAAGACACGCGCGAAGGATCGCCATCGAATGCTCAAAACGTCTATAGTTATCGGCATATATAACCATCTCCCCGAAGGTAGCTCCGATGGCGAGTTCGAGCGCTTGTACCAAACCTGCTACCGGCCCTTCTTGTCGGTGCTCAACCGTTTCCCCGATATACAAGTCGTCGCCTTCTATTCCGGGAGCCTCCTAAAACGGCTCGAGACGAGACACCCCGAGTACCTCATGCTACTCGAGGAACTGTCCGCCCGCCGGCAGCTAGAGCTCTTAGGCGGCGGCTTTTACGCGCCGCTCCTGCCGCTTTTGCCCGGCAGCGATCGCCTCGGCCAGATAGAAATCCTGACGACCTATCTGCGCAAGCATTTCGGCAAGCGCCCCCGCGGTTGCTGGCTGAGCGAATACGCCTGGGAGCCGTGGCTGGCCTCCTCGCTCCATACCTGCGGCATGGACTATGCGTTCCTGACGGTCGATCAGTTCCGCCGCTCCCTCGGCGCTTCCGACGGGTATGAGCCGATGCTAACCGAGGATCAGGGCCGTTGCATCACCGTCATACCGAGCTACGATTGCTCGTTCTCATACGGCGCGCCCGTTAGCATCGCCGACGCCGCAGAAGAGCTCGTCGGCCGGCCGGGCCTCTGCGCCGTCATGATGGCGGGGGAGACGATCGCGCCTCAGTGGGAGGCCTCCGGCATGGAGACGCCCGACCTGTACCTGGAGCGCTCCTTCGCGCGTATACGGAGCCTAGCCCTCGAGCTTGAAACCGTACTGCCTTCCCGATACCTCAAGGCCCACAAGGCCCAGGCGAGGGCCTATTTCTCCGGTTCCTCCTCGCCCGGCTACGCCGCCGCGTGCGCCTCGCCGAGCTCCGGCGGCGTAGAGCCGGCCGCGGCGCCGAGCCTTCGGAGCGCCGTGTTGGCGAGCGCGGCCAGCTCGGCGCTGCACGCCAAGATGTACTACGTGCACCTGATCATCGGCCAGCTGAGGGGCGATCGATCACGGAAGAAGAGCGCCGCCGAGGACTTGTGGCGCGGCCAATCGGCGGACGCCTACTGGCTCTCGCCCGTCGGAGGCATCGCCTCGCCAGCGATACGGCAGGCCGCGTATCGCGGGCTGCTCGACGCCGAGCAGACCACCCGAGTCAAGGGAAATTTTAAGCCAGGTATCATTCGTAGCGATACCGATTTCGACGGCGTCAAGGAGCTCATCTACCTCGGGAGCGATTATAACGCCTGCATACAACCCCTGGGCGCGGCGATCTGCTTCCTAGACGCCCTCAAGCAGCGGGTGAACGTCTGCGACCTGTTCAACGGCGAGCGCTCGCCGGATAGAGCCCATCGTTCGATGTTCGTCGACCGCGTCTACGCACGAGAGCCGGGCGAAAGCGCGGCCCTCGAGCCTTGGATAGGCGACGCGGGCATCTTCTCTCGCGCGATCTTCGACGAAGCGGCGGCCAAGGCCAATCACCTTTCGGCGAGCCTGACGCGCGAGGGGCTCTATGAGCACGACGGATCGAGCCGGATCATAGCGCTCGAAAAAACCTTCATCTTTTCCAAGCGCGGATTCGAGCTCCGCTATTCCATCGTGAACCGATCCGAAGCGCCCGTCGAATTCTACCTCGGCATAGAGCTCAACGCCTGCCTGTTCGAGGGCGATCAGCCGCAGGCTCGGCTCTTTCCGGATTCGCTTCGCGATCAGGGGGAGCCCGAACCGATTCCTTCGCCGGCTACGGGCGACGATCGGGGCGGCCCCGGCGCCTCCGGCGTCAGCTCTATCGATTTCGGCGAGTTCGGCTCGCTCAAAGGGCTTAAGCTAGCGCTCTCGGAGCCCGGCTCGTATCGACGCGCCGATATCGTCTACGCGGCGGGGGACGGAAGGTCCTTCGCGCAGGGCAGCTGCGCGCTCCTCTACTGGAAGATTCGCCTTGAGCCCGAGACGCCGCGGCGCCTGGGCTTGAACCTCGAGCTCGGGCACTGATCCGCGCTTCGTTGCATCGACCCCGTCCCCCGGTGTACACTGCCGGCATGTCCAATCCCAGCGTGTCGCCCGAGCTCCGAGGGCTTCGGGCCCATTTCGTCGGCGTTAAAGGCACGGGTATGTGCGCGCTCGCCGAGCTCTTCGTCGCGGCCGGGGCTCGCGTCAGCGGCTCCGACGTCGCGGAGCGTTTCTACACGGACGCCATCCTCGAGAGCCTGGGCATAGTCGCCGCGCCCTTCGACGCGGATAACGTGGGCGCGGAGCTCGACCTGGTCGTGCATTCGGCGGCGTACCGTCCCGACGCGCATCCTGAGCTTCTTCGGGCGGCCGAGCGGGGCGTTCGCGTCATGAACTATCCGGAGGCCCTCGGCGCATACTCTGCGAGCATGGATTCGTCGGGCATAGCCGGCGTACACGGTAAGACCACGACTACGGCCATGGCCGGCGCCGTCGCCAAGGGACTGGGCCTGGCTGCCACAGCCCTCGCCGGCAGCGCGGTTAGCTCCTTCGGCGGACGCTGTACCTGGCGTGGCGGCGACCGCTTTTTTATCGCCGAGACCTGCGAGTACCGACGGCACTTCATGCGTTTTTCGCCGCGGCGTATCGTGCTGACGAGCGTCGAGAGCGACCATCAGGATTATTATCCCGACTACGCCTCCATCCTGTCGGCCTTCGTCGACTATATCGATAGGCTCCCGACGAACGGGCTCCTCATCTATTGCGCCGACGATCCGGGCGCGGCCGAGGCCGCCGCTCTCGCGACGGGCCGCAGGCCGGACTTGCGCCTGATACCCTACGGCTTCAAGGCGAGCGGCCCCTACGCCATACGTTCGTACGAAGTACGGGACGAGCGGGCGCGCTTTACCCTCGGGCTATCCGACAAAGCCTTCGCGCTCCGCGTGCCCGGCCGGCATCTGGCCCTGAACGCGGCCGCGGCGCTGGCCCTCTGCTTCGCCTTGGCGGACGAAGCCGGGCTCGCCGGCGGGGAAACTCGCCTAGAGGCGGCGCGCGCCGCCTTGGAGGCGTTCGCCGGCACCAAGCGGCGCTCTGAGATCGTAGGCGAGGCGCGCGGGATCCTGTTCATGGACGACTATGCCCATCATCCGGCTGCTATCAAAGCGACGCTCGCCGGGCTCAGGGAATTCTACCCTGATCGGCGCCTCGTAGTCGACTTCATGTCCCATACCTACAGCCGCACCTCCGCCTTATTCGACGATTTCGCCGGCGCCTTCGGCGACGCGAAGCTCCTATACTGCAATAAGATCTACGCATCCGCGCGCGAGGCGCCCATGCCCGGTATAGACGGGCGCTCGCTCTGCGACGCGATACGGAAGCATGGGGTCGACGCTCGCTATGTCCACGAGCCTCTGGAGGCGGCCGAAGCCGTGGCGAAGGAGCTGAGGCCCGGCGACCTCTTCATCACCATGGGCGCCGGCGACAATTGGATCTTGGGCGCCGAGCTCTACGCGAAGATGAAAGGATAGACATGGTTAAGAGCATGACCGGCTACGGTTTCGCGCGCATCGAAGCCCAGGAGCTTCAAGCGCAACTAAGCTTGAAAGCCCTGAATAACCGATACCTCGAGCTGAGCGTCGCCATGCCAAGCTCCATGGCCGCCTATGAACGCCTCGTTCGCGAGCGCATCGAGTCCCGCGTCCGACGCGGGAAGCTGGATTTCAGCCTGAAGGCCAGCGGCGGCGACCTGCCGATCGAGCTTAGGGTCGACACTGCCGCGGCGGTCGCCTTGGCCGATGCCCTTCGCGGCCTAGCTAAAGCCTGCGCCATAGAGGAACCGCTGCGGCTCCAACAACTCCTGGCCTTCGAGGGCATCGTCGGTTTCCACCGCGGGCAGGACGAGGGGCGGCTTTGGTCGCTCATAGAGCCCGCCTTAGACGCCTGCCTTGACGCGTTCGAGGCCGAGCGAGAACGCGAAGGCGCGGCCATACGCGCCGACTTGGAGGAGCAGCTACGCGCCGTCGAAGCCGCCGTCGGGGAGATAGGCGAGCGCGCCCAAGGCCTAGAGGCCGCGCTCCTTTCGGAGCTGCGTCGCCGTTTCCAAGAGGTGCTGGGCGACCTGGCCGACGAAGCGCGTATCCTGCAGGAGCTCGCCGCCTACCTCGCGAAGCACACCATCAACGAAGAGCTCGTGCGCCTGCGCTCGCATATCGCCGCGTTCAGGGCCGCCATGGACGAGGACCAGTGCGGGAAGAAGCTGGATTTCATCTGCCAGGAGTTGAACCGCGAGGCGAATACCATCGGTTCCAAGAGCGCCATGGTGGAGGTTACCCACGCGGTGATACGCATGAAGGACGCCATAGAGAACCTGCGCGAGCAGGCCCGTAACGTCGAATAGGAGCGCCCGATGTCCGATACCAACGCCAGTAGGATTATAGCCATCTCGGGAAAGAGCGGCTGCGGCAATTCGACGGTTTCCAAGCTCGTCGCCGATCGCCTGAAACGGAGGCTCGTCAATTATACCTTCCACACGATGGCCGACGAGCTGGGCATCGAGTTCCCCCGGCTGCTCGAGTTGGCTCGTACCGACACCTCGTACGATCGGCGAGTCGACGAGCGGCAGGTGGCCTTAGCCCAGGAGGCCGATTGCGTCATCGGCTCGCGCTTGGCCATCTGGCTCGTCCGCGAGGCCGAGCTCAAGGTCTACCTCTACGCCTCGGGAGAAGTCAGGGCCGAGCGGATTAGGACCCGCGAGGGCGGCGAGGCCGAGGCGGTGCTCGAGTTCACGAGGCGCCGCGACCACGCGGACCGCGAGCGCTACCTGTCCCTCTACGGCATCGATAATGACCGCTACGATTTCGCCGACCTCATCATCAATACCGAGCGCTTACGGCCCGACCGCATCGCCGACATCATCATCGCCGCGTTGCCCGGCCCGGGCGGCGAGCGGGGAGGCGCGCGTGCCTAGCCCCGCGCGGCCCGTCGTCTTCGTAAGCGGCGCTTCGAGCGGGATAGGGAACGCCTGCGCCGCCTATGCGGCGAAGAGGAACTTCGCGGTCTACGGGACGAGCCGGGAGCCCGAGAAGGTCGAGCGCCGGGCCGACGAATTCTTCCAGCTCGTCCCCATGGACCTCGAGGACGACGCCTCCGTCGCCGAGGCCGTTCGCCTCGTCGGCGAGAGGGAGGGGCGTATCGATTTCCTCCTCTGCAACGCCGGCTTCGGCCTAGCAGGCCCTGCGATCGAGACGCCCCTCGATCAGGCTCGGAAGCAGCTCGAGGTCAACGTCATCGGCGCCTTGAAGCTCATCCAGGCCGCCTTGCCCTATCTACGGCGCTCCGAGCGGCCGCGCATCGCGCTCATGGGCTCCATCGCCGGCCGGATCGGCCTGCCGTTCCAAGGCCTCTACTCCGCCAGCAAGTTCGCCTTGGAAGGCCTGGCCGAGGCGATGCGCATGGAGCTGGCCGTCGAAGGGATAGAGCTTACGATTATAGAACCCGGCGATTTCAGGTCGGGCTTCACCGCCGCCCGCGTCCGCTTCGGCGGCCTTGAAGCTAGCCCCTACGCCGAGGCCGCCCGCGCGGCGCTCAGCAAGGCTGAAACCGACGAGCGCTACGGGGCTCATCCCATCGAGATCGCCAAGCTCGTCTATGCTCTGATCTCGGCCCGTCGCCTAGCCCCGCGCTATACCGTAGGGAGCGCGGCGCAGCGGCTCGCGCCGCTTATTCGCCGTATAATCCCCGATCGCCTCTTTGAGCTTCTCATCATGGCCTACTACGGCGTCAAAACCCCGAGCCGGGAGCCGGACCGTGTTTGAGATACGTGAGCGCCCCCTGGCCGGAGCCGGGGCGGGGCTCGGTCGCGTATTCTGCGCGCGGGCAGGGCGCTACGCCGCCGAATTTTCAGAGCTCGGGGCCGCCTTGCTTTCGTATCGCGCGCCGGACGCCGAAGGCGCCGAGCGGGAACTGATCGTCGCTCCCTATGACGAGGGCGCCTACGCCGGCAACCCGTCGTTCTTCGGGGCGACCGTCGGGCGTTACGCCAACAGGATAGCCGACGCGTCGTTCCTACTCGACGGCCGTCGCTATAGACTGGACGCGAACGACGGGCCGAACCAGCTGCACGGAGGCGCCATGGGGCTTTCCTGGCGCGCCTGGTCAGGTCGCGCGTGGGTCGAGGGCGGCCGCGCCCGCGCCGAGTTCCGCTACGATAGCCCCGACGGGGAAGGGGGATACCCCGGGCGCGTAGCCTTCGTCGTCCGCTATACGCTCGACGAAGAAGGCTTCCTCAAGATCGAGCACCGCGCCGACGCGGAGCTTCAGACGCCCCTGTCGATGACCGGCCACGCCTACTTCAACCTGGACGGCGGCGAGACGGTCGCCGGCCATCTCGTCGCGCTCAGGTCCTCGAGCTATCTCGAGCTCGACGACGGCCTCATCCCCACTGGCCGCCGCGTCGCCTTGGCGGGGGGGCCGGACGATTTCAGGACGCCTTCGAGCCTCGAGCCGGCTTTGCGCCTCTTGGGCGGCATCGACCGCTATTACGAATTCGACGCTTCGGTCCCGGGGGCGTGGCATGATTGGGACGGGCTTCGGCACCTGGCCTCGATCGGCTCAGGCGCCCGGGACATGAAGCTCGAGGTCTATAGCGATCTCCCCGGCGCGCAGTTCTATACGGGTAAATCCCTACGGGGGACGCCCCTACGCGATAATCGCCCCGGCGGGACCGGGGCGGCGCGCTCGGCAGAGGCTTTCGCCGGACTGTGCGTCGAGCCGTCGTACTACCCAGACGGACCTAACCACGGCGAATTCCCCGGCTGCGTCTTCGGGCCCGATAGGCCATATCGCCATGCCGTCGCCTACCTAGCGTCGCCTATGCGGCGCTCGGAACGCAGCTGAACGTCGGGTAGGCCTTAGAGTCCGCTCGATAGCTTGAAGAGCACGTAATCCAGCCAGGGCTGTACGGCAAGGTAATGGCTATCCTCGGCGCGCAGGAGCTCGAAGAAGGCCTCGCGCCAGGCGCCGGTCATGGCCAGCGCCTGGCCGCGGTAGAAGCGCGCCCGCGCCGTCGCCGCCGGCGAGCGCGGCAGCGAGAGGTACAGGTTCAGCTCCCGCGCGGCCTGCTCGTAATTGCCGCGCGCCAAACTGCCGGCGCTGATCGTATAGAGGCTGAAGTCGGAGCTCGGGCTCGTCTTTAAATCTTCGGGGAAGATCGTGATGGCCGGCCGCGAGAAGCTCGGCGCTAAGCCCGCGGAGGCGACGAGCGAGGCTATCGCCTTCTCGGTCGCGGCCGAAACAGAGCGAGCCTGCGGGGCTAGATCCTCTCGGATGAGCGGGTCGGCGTCGGTTACGCGCCTCGTCAGCACGAGGAAGGGCAGCGGCGCCGAACGCGCGTAACTCGTCGAGCTCGGAAGCCCCACGCGATACAGGCCGGCCGGGATGAGGACGGGGCTCTGCGTAGCGTTCCGTCCGGGCTCGACGCCCAGGCGCCCGCCTAGGAGCTCGCGCTCGGGCACGAGGGCGTAATAATATTCTATGCCCGGGATGGGGTAATCGACGTAGTCCGAGGATCCCGCTGGGAGGACGGCGGCGATCGTGGAGCTCAGGAGCGCCTGAGCGTCCATGAACGGAGCGGTGCCGCGGTAGAGCACGAGGCGGCCGAGAGACGCGTCGGCGACGTAGCCTATGCGCACGGCGTCGCCTTCGACGCGGGCGGTCACCCCGGCGACGGGGACGGCGCTCGGCTGCGGCGCGGCTGACGGCGCGGCGGTCCCGGGCGTTGCCGTCGCGGGCCGGCTCGCGGCGGCTTCCGCGCGTATCGGCGCGAGGCTCGCGTTCCGCAGGGGGATGAAGACTTCGTAGACCCCGGATTCGGGTCGGCCGAGTACGAAGTAGTAGTAGGGGCCGTCATCCGGCGGCCGGTACTCGAAGGCCGGACTGCCGCTCTCGGCGTCGCCTATCATCACGGCGTCGGCGAAATTGTCGGCGCTCGGCTCGGCGCTATGCCTGAAGATGACGTAACCCGAGCTTAAGTCGGGGCTGTCCTCCCAGCTTATGAGCACGAGGTCCTCGCGCACCCCGACGCGAAGGCGGGACGGGTAGGGGGCGAAAACCGTATCGGCCTCAGAGCCCTGGGCGGCGGCGCCGAACCCGAGGGCTAAGGCCAAGGCTATGAAAAGCGCGCTCTTCTTTTCCATACCCCTATAATATCGGCGTTTATGCCTTAATGTACATGGCTTTCGTCGACGAGGTAAGGCTCGACGCGGGATCGTAGGCGGTCGGGCACGCGGCAAGAGACGAGCACCGCATCGTCTTCGTGATCCTCGCTTAGGACCGACGCCTCGCGGTACAGAAGCGATACGAGCGCGTACTCGGCCTGGGGAATACGCAGCCTAAGCTCATGGTCGCCCGCGCGCAGGGCGGCGTTGATAGCTTCCTTGAGCGCGTCCAGGCCCTCGCCGGTCTTGGCGGAGCAGAAGACGGCGTCGGGGTGCCGCCGCGATAGGAACTCCAGCGCTTCGCGCCCCTCCACCTTGTCGACCTTGTTATACACGATGACGGTCTTCGAGGTGTCCGCGCCGACTTCGGTAAGGACGCGCCGCGTCGTTTCGAAATGGGTCTCCGATTCGGGGTCCGCCGCGTCGAGCACGTGCACGAGCAGGTCCGCGTCGGCGGCCTCCTCGAGCGTCGCCTTGAACGCCTCGACGAGGCCGTGCGGCAGGTTCCTGACGAAGCCGACCGTGTCGGTCACGAGCACCACGCCGCCGCGGGTCTGCAGGCGACGCGTCGTCGGGTCGAGGGTGGCGAAGAGCTTATCCTCGGCCAGGACCTCGGCCTGCGTAACGGCGTTCAGGATGCTCGACTTGCCGGCGTTGGTATAGCCGACGATGGCGGCGCGCGGCACGGGGATGCGCTCCCGCCTTCGGCGCTGCACGGCGCGGGTCTTACGAATCTCCTGAAGCTCGGCCTCGAGGAGCTCTATGCGCTCGGAGATGTTGCGTCGGTCCAGCTCCAGCTTCTGCTCGCCCGAGCCCTTGGTGCCGTAGCGCCCGCCGCGCTGCCTGCCGAGCTCTTCGCTGGAGTGGCTTAAGCGAGGCAGGAAATATTTGAGCCTGGCGACCTCCACCTGGAGCGACGCCTCCTTGGTATGGGCGCGGCTGGCGAAGATCTTGATGATGAGCTCGGCGCGGTCGTAGACCGAAAGCCCCGAGGCTTTCTCCCAGTTGCGCTGCTGCACCGGGCTTAAGGGGCGGTCGAAGATGATGGAATCGGCGTCGGCCGCCTTCGCCGCCGCGACGAGCTCCTCCACC